>JAAESD010000314.1 GCA_024229695.1 bacterium | reverse complement strand
TGACAACGTAAGCATTAGTGCTCCAACATTAAGTTCACTTCCGGAATAATTGAGATTCTTTCCGTCTGCAACAACAATGCTGGAATTCGCTTGCTGAGCAAGATTAGAGCTAAAGTTTGTGTCTGCATCAACCTGTACTGTCCCGCCATTGAGGGTCACAGTTCCGCCAGATATATTGGTGTTTGCTACAGGTAAATTCAGTGTGCCGGCAAGCGTCATGTTGTCACCCAGTGTCAGTGTACCTGCTGCACCTGCAATTTTCATTTGTTTGCCCGTAGGTAGATCAAAGGCTTGCTCAATAGTTAATGTTTTACCGTTCGCAAAATTAATCTCCGAAAATTCTGTGTGAGTCAAATTTTTAATTACACCATTCGAAGTCATTTTCAGGGTAGGTGCATTAGTGGTATCACCTGAATTTATGTTTACATGACTGACTGTAGTGGCAGTGTCACCGGCAAATTCAAGTACTCCGCCCGCATCATTCAATACTAGTTTATCTGCGTTGGTAAAAGTACCTCCACCTGAAAAAGTCAAAGTTCTTGCGCCTATGTTAAGAGCACCGCCGGAGTGGATCAAGGTTGATCCGGAAGAAATATCTACAGTAGAATCTAAACTGTGAGCAATTGCAGATGAGATAGTCAGGTCATCTTTTACACTCAATGTTCCGCCGTTAAGCTTAAGCGTTCCATTATCCAGTGTCTGCGGTACGGCAAATTCCATGGTACCGGAAAGAGTGAGTGTATTTTGCAGATCCAGCACACCATTGCTGCCCGTTAAATTCATCTGCCTCTCTGCAGGCACCTCAAAATCGGTCTGCATAGTCAGCCGCTTACCTGAAGCTATTTCAAATGTAGAGGAAGCAGGATGTGTGATTGCGGAAGAGATTGTTGAATCTTTTTCCACCGAAACAATTCCGCTATCAAAAGCAAGTGTTCCACCTTCCAGAATACTCTGCTCTTTCATTGATATTGTGCCTGTCAGCGTAAGTTTGTTTCCAATTCTAAGACTACCACCTGCACCATTCAATACCATTGACTTGTTACTAGGAACATTAAAATCGTCAGTAACCGTTAGGGTTTTAGCGGAAGAGATATTTATGCGGGACTCGCCTGCATGCGTCAAGCTCTGTATGGTCGCATCTTGAACAATGTTCAACGCCCCTGCCTGCAAGGAGACAGGGAACGAAACTTTACTGACTTCGTTGATACCGTTCAAATTCAAAACACTTGCTGCATTATTGAATTTCAAATCCGTGCTGTTCGCGAATTTACCGCCGCCGGAAAGTGTCAATGCAAACGCACCTATATCCAGTGCAGCTCCGGAAT
>JAAESD010000313.1 GCA_024229695.1 bacterium | reverse complement strand
TCAATCGTTCCTGTTGTGACTTTAGTTATTGCCATAGTTTATTCTCTAAGGTTTCGTTGGCCATGTAGCACCATCAACGTGTGCCTTGGTTGTTTTACCAGAAGGCAAGTCTCGTAGTGCTTGTCTGTAAGTTGCCATGTCGGATGACATCGTGACATCGGACAGAGCATAGAAATCTGTTTCTGCTATTAGACGATCACGGTCTCGCCGCATACCAGCAAGTGCTCTGGCATCTTCACCAGCAGCCCATGCCGCTTCTTCGTTGTCTCTTGCAGTTTCTTCGTCTGAGGTTAGTTGGACGGATACACCGTCTACCATTTTAAATCTGGGCATAATTATTTTTCCTTACTACTATTTATACTATTTATTATGATACACCATAAAGATATATGTTGCCTGTGTCAATATTCCCACTGCTGAAAACAAACTTGACTCCATCTATTGCGCTAGTTGTGTTGCAGTAACCGGCGGCATATACATCTTCCGTGTACTCACCGTTAGCGCCTTCTTGTTTATGGTAGCCTTGAACTCTTGAATAGAAATGTTTTACTTTGCTAGTGCTAGAAGGTGAGAACAGACTAAGTTTTCCTGATGCACATTGGTCTGCCACATTACCTATATTGAAGGCAATCTCTTGTGCGCTTGTACTTTGCGCTAAATCTCGACTAGAAACATAAGTTACCCCTGCATCACCTCCGGGTTCATTTTGATACGCCATAAAGAATGTTGTAGTCTTGGTAGTAGAGCCGAAGGTTCCACCAATCGAAAAATCAACCGTTAAGTTGGCTCCATTCGTAGCCGGGTGCATATCCACAAACCAGAGTTGGTACTCGTCATACGTTGAGTCGATCCCACTCGTAAACGAAACATTTGCTGAACCTGATGCCGTGGCTGATGAGATGAGTGTTAGTTTTCCGCTCATGTTGCCGCCAACCCGTATTGTTTTATTACGCCGTCAAATGTTCCAGAAAGAAATTTGAAATCTATTTGGGTAATCGCAGTGGTGGTGTTTATATA
>JAAESD010000312.1 GCA_024229695.1 bacterium | reverse complement strand
ATACCATATAACTGAAACAGGGTAGTTTTGGCTACATTAGGTAATATCGAGATTACTTCACCTTCCAAATTATTCAGAAACTGCTCCAGCTTATCCTGATCTTTATACATATCAATTTCCAGCTTGTGAACTTTGTACTTCATTTTCATTCTCCCTCATAAACATTCAATTCGTCAACTCCATCTACCAATACAATATTGCAAGGAAAACGAAGATAACTACTCCAATGTTCAGTGGTAAGATGTAGTGGTAAAACAGAGGACCAACTTTCCCGTTTTGTTCCTGTGTTAATTTAGCGTAGATATGTAAATATTTTAAAATCATAAATTTAAGAAAGAAGATACTTGTTGAGATTCCTCTCTTACGTAAATCGATTGCAATTAATACAGAGGTAACAACTGACCAGACAATACATAAAAGCCCAAGAGAAATCAGAAATCCCATAATAGCCTCGCTCATTAAAAATAACGACAACCACTTTCAATAACTACGGCTTATATTATCTATTGTTTCGTTACTGATACAAGCTGAAACTTATCTTCTGTGCTTAGGGCCTCTATGACCAGGTTTGTGGCCAAATGGCATACATCGCAGAATCTCTTCTCTTTCTTCAGGGTTGGCAGCATTCAGGATTTCAAACAGAGATATTGCTGCAAGAGAATCAAGTTGACCTTGTGCAGTTGCAACCTGGCTGACTTTTTCGAGCAATTGTTCTTCAGTAAGTTCAGGATTTCTTATCGCATCACGGAGAGCCATTCTTGCCTGCATGACATTTTTACGACCTGAACGCATTTTAGGCATTCTCTCGCCACACATCGAATCCATATCTTCTTTGCAAAAATTTTCAGATTCTGGAATGTCACAAGGTATCTCAATCTCTTTGGGCTGATCCGATTTCAAAATAAACCCGATATTAAATCCAATTGACAACATCAATAAAAGTAAAAGCGCCAATTTCATATTAATTCACCTCTTCATCAAACAGAGAAACAACTGCTATATCAAGTGACCACGGATCTTCATTTGAAAACGACGATCCTGTCATCAGACCTTCAATACCAGGTTCAGAAACACTATTGAAATTAAAAGAACCAACCATAACGCCAATTGCAACTGAAGCTGCAACTGCAAAGCCATAACCAATCTTGAACAGATTGCCATGCGATGGTAGGTCAACAACCAGGGGCTGCCCAAGCTCTGGAGTTTCAATATCTCCAAGCAGGTCCCATGTCTCGCTGAATTCTTCATTGAGATAGTCTGGTGTTTTGTTTTTCATTATGAACTTCCAATCTGTTTACGAAGCTGAGTTAGAGCCCGTACTAACAACGATTCAACTGCACTTTCAGAAATCTGCATCACTTCAGCAACTTCCTTTTGGCTCAACTGCTGGTACCGTTTTAAAACCAGAGCCTGTTTCTGTCTGGGTGGCAACTTATCTACTGCTGCCTGTAATATCTGAACTTGCTGATCTCTACTAACTTCTGCATCTGGTAATGCTATATTGCCGGGTCTATCATGTTTTGCAAAATCAAAGCTGACCCAACCAATTATTTTCCGTCGACGCAAAAAACTTCTCGCTGAATTACCTGCTATCCTGAACAGCCAACTTTTGAACTTGCCCTCTGGTTTATACT
>JAAESD010000311.1 GCA_024229695.1 bacterium | reverse complement strand
GTCGCCAGGCTGAACCAGCTAAAAAGTAGGTTGCGATGAATCTCGCAAAAGTACTTGGAACAGTTGTCTCTTCGCAGAAGTCAGAAAAACTTGTCGGCTTGCGTATGTTGATGCTGGGAGTCTATGGCCCGGACAACAAACCAACTGGCGGGTCGGTTGTTGCTGTTGATGGTGTTGGCGCAGGTGTTGGTGAAATGGTTTTGTATGCCAGCGGTTCTTCCGCTCGACAAACTGTTGCTACTGACAACAAACCTGTCGATGCAGTTGTGATGGCAATTGTTGACAGCTGGGAAGTTGACGATAAAGAAGTTTATATCAAAGGTCGGGATGACTAGATGAGTAACCTGACTGACCAGCAGGTTACACAGATTGTCAACCAACTTGCAGTAAAGATGCAGGGTGGCAATGTTGCTGTGTCTACAACTGGCGGCGGCGTTTTTGAAACAGTTGATCAAGCTGTCGCTGCTGCAACAGCAGCGTATAAACAGCTTGGCAGTCTGCCGCTGAAAATCCGCGATGCAATTATCAATGCAATCCGTGAATCGATGCGCAACAATGCTGAACTTCTTGCTCAAATGGCTATCGACGAAACCGGTCTTGGCAGATATGAACACAAGGTTCAAAAAAACCTGCTTGTTACAAACAAGACTGAAGGTACTGAGGCTCTCAAGCCAAGTGCTGCCTCTGGTGACAGAGGACTGACTCTTGTTGAGTACGCACCTTATGGAGTTATCGGCTCTATCACTCCTGTAACCAACCCTACATCAACAATTATCTGCAACTCGATTGGGATGATCGCTGCCGGCAACGCAGTTGTCTTTAATGTTCATCCTGGTGCAAAAGATTGTTCGATGGCAACAATTCGCCTGATTAACCAGGCATCAATTGATGCTGGTGGTCCTGCGAATATTGTCACTGCTGTTGGTGCACCAACTATTGAATCTGCAGGCGAACTTATGCATCACTCGGGGATCCGGTTGCTGGTTGTAACCGGCGGTGCTGGGGTTGTGAAAGCTGCTATGCAATCGGGCAAACGTGCAATCTGCGCAGGCCCAGGCAACCCTCCGGTTGTAGTTGATGAAACCGCGGACCTTGAAGTTGCAGCTTGTGGCATTGTTGATGGCGCATCATTTGACAACAACATTATCTGCGTCGATGAAAAAGAAGTTTTCGTTGTAGACTCCGTTGCAGATGAACTGATTCGATTAATGAAAACCTTTGGAGCTTACCACCCAGACGTTTCAGATAAACGCAAAATTGAGAACATAATTTTTGACGATGATCACATGAACAAGGATATGATTGGCAAGGATGCCAATT
>JAAESD010000310.1 GCA_024229695.1 bacterium | reverse complement strand
GTGTGATTTTGTATTCACTCCATGGACTGATGCAGAACAACAAATGCGTGCAGAAAAGTTGCCGTTATTTGGTCTTCAAAGCTCCAAGGCTGCAAAACAGTTTGATGTTCTAGGGTTCTCCCTTGGTTATGAACTCTGTTATACCAATGTTCTGACCATGCTTGATCTGGCAGGAATTCCAGTTCTTGCAGATGATAGAGCCGATGAAGATCCGCTGATTATTGCTGGTGGACATTGCGCAACAAATCCGGTTGTGATGGGGCCGTTTATTGATATTTTCTGTATAGGCGATGGTGAAGAGATCATCGCTGACATTGCAACAGTTGTAAAAACTTGCAAAAAGGAAAAAGTCAGTCGTGATGAACTGGTCAAGAGGGTCAGAGAGATTCCTGGCACCTGGCATCGTGGTAAAACCGAAATGACTTACTCCAGGATTGTTCAAGATTTGAATAATCACCCAATACCGCAGAATATTGTCCCGAATATTGAGGCAACTCATGACAGATTGAGCATGGAAGTGATGCGTGGCTGCACACGAGCTTGTCGATTCTGTCAGGCTGGTATGATCACCAGACCGGTTCGTGAGCGGAATGTCAATTCAGTTGTTAAAACTGCAATTTCCGGATCCAGAGTACTTGGTGTCAAAGAAGTTTCACTGCTGTCACTTTCAACT
>JAAESD010000309.1 GCA_024229695.1 bacterium | reverse complement strand
TTCATGGTCGACAAAGGCTTTGATCAGTTTTTGCCGACCATTTTTTAGGAGTCGCTGCACAGTCCCACGAGAAACACCAATAATCTGTCCAGCTTCCGATTGATCCATGCCCTCAAAATCACAAAGTCGCAGAGCCTCAAATTCATCTGCAGCAAGTTCTGTAATGTTGAGTTCTGACAGGGGGATTCCCTGAGGTTTGTAAACCCGATTATTGCGGTAGCGGCGGCAGCAGCGATGTTTTCTTGGTCTAGGCATTGTTCCTCCATTATGTGCATATGCACATAATAGGCAACTCAGCAGGAAGGCGCAATAACTATTTTATCATATCAGTTGGAATATTTTGCATGGCAATCAGCAACTCAGTGTCACCCAGATCATCTACTGTCTTTTTAACGGTTTGCAGCGCGATATCGGGGTGGTTGTTCTTGTCACTAAGGTGAGCAAGCATAACAGCTTTCAAATTTGGTGATTGAGCAGCCAGAGTTTTGATCAGTTTTCCGGATTCTTCATTATTTAAATGTCCACCAACTCCCGATACTCTCTGTTTCAGGAAATATGGGTATGGCCCTGTTTCAAGCATCTCGGAATCGTGGTTAGCTTCAACATAGAGATAATCCAGGTCAGTCATTACCGGGATATCCAAGTTGTCAGTCGTGCCGATATCAGTCAGGAATACTGACTTTGCTTCATCGTTTTCAACCAAAAATGCGCATGGCTCTTTTGTGTCGTGAGATACTCGCAGAGGCAGAATTGAAAAATTTTCGTGTTCTATCATCTGGTCATATTTTGCTACCCGTCGATTACGAGTTACCAGATTTCCACCTTCAATAGT
>JAAESD010000308.1 GCA_024229695.1 bacterium | reverse complement strand
AGGTCCGGGACCATCATTGCCAGCGGTTTGGCTTCACGGTTTTTGCGTTGTCGCAATCGGGCAACTGCTACTTCATTATTGGCATCAACAGCAAGATGAAATCCACCGATTCCCTTAATTGCCCCAATTTTTCCAGCTCGCAACAGCTCAGCAGTCTTCTTTACAGGATCAGCACAATCCAGTCCATCAATCCAGACTTCCGGACCACAATCAGGACATGCATTTGGTTGAGCATGGAACCTGCGGTTGGCTGGATCGTCATACTCTGCCTGGCATTTTTCACACATAACAAATTCATGCATCGATGTGAACGGTCTGTCATACGGAATGTGTTTGATGATTGTGTATCGTGGGCCGCAGTTGGTGCAGTTGGTAAACGGGTAGCCAAATCTGCGGTCGGCAGGGTCATTGATTTCAGCGAGACAGTCATCACAAGTGGCACTGTCAAAAGGAATCATAGTCGATGTGCCAGGTGAATCTGCAGAATGGATTATCTCAAATTCTTCGCAGATAGTTGGCACAATTTCAGTGATTTCGATGTTGCTGATTTCAGCTAGCGGGGGAGCATCGCTGACTAGTTTTGCACTGAAGATGGTCAGCAGTTCTGCAGATCCCTGGACTTCAATGAAAACACCGGCACTGGAATTCAGGACGGTGCCAAACAGACCAAGTTCAGTGGCAAGGTTAAAAACAAAAGGCCGGAACCCGACCCCTTGTACAATGCCGTTAACAACAATGCGATGCCGGGCGATCATCAGCTTTTAACCTGCGCAGAAATCCAGTTCAACCAGTTGTCCATGCCTTCTCCAGTAGTGGCAGAAAGTTCAATAAACTCAAGGTTTGGATTGGCGTGTTGTGCATGGTGTTTGCATTTGTCGACATCAAAGTTCACATAAGGCAACAGATCAATCTTGTTGATTATGCAAAGATCCGATGCAGCAAACATGGT
>JAAESD010000307.1 GCA_024229695.1 bacterium | reverse complement strand
TTTATGCCGGCTCCGGCCACGACCTACCTCCAGTTCTATCGAGACGCTTTGAACGCTTCGATAGCTGATTTAAGTGTCTCTCTTGTTTCGTCTTCCAGCTTACCGCTGGTACGAATATCAGAAAGAACAGCAGAGTGATTTTCTTCCATAAATATGTGGAAATCTGTTTCCCACTGCGCAATATCTTCAACATCTACATCGTCCAGGTAACCCTGGGTTCCAGCAAAGATTATTGAGATCTGTTTTTCCAGAGACAGAGGTACATATTGACCCTGTTTCAAAATCTCGACCATCCGCTCACCGCGAGTCAGCTGAGCCAAAGTTGCTTTATCCAGGTCACTGCCAAACTGAGCAAATGCCTGAAGTTCACGATACTGTGCAAGGTTCAGACGCAGGGAACCAGCAATCTTTTTCATTGCTTTGGTCTGTGCGTTACCACCTACACGAGAAACGGAAATACCAACGTTGATCGCAGGTCTTACACCAGAGTAGAACAAGTCATTCTCAAGGAAGATCTGACCATCAGTAATTGAAATTACGTTTGTTGGAATGTATGCAGAAACATCGCTTGCCTGGGTTTCGATAATAGGCAAAGCGGTCAGTGATCCAGCACCGTGCTCATCACTTAGTTTAACTGCGCGCTCAAGCAACCGTGAGTGCAAGTAGAAAACATCACCAGGGAATGCTTCGCGACCAGGTGGTCGACGTAACAACAATGAAAGTTGTCGATAAGCATTGGCTTGTTTTGAAAGGTCATCATAAATAACCAGTGTGTGTTTTCCTTGCCACATCAGATGCTCAGCCATTGCACAACCGGCGTAAGGAGCAACAAACAACATTGGTGCTGGCTCTGAAGCAGAAGCACTGATAATTGTTGTGTATTCCATCGCACCATGCTCTTCGAGAGTTCTTTGAACCTGAGCAATAGTTGATTTCTTTTGACCGATCGCTACATAGAAGCAGTAAACATCGGTGTCTTTTTGGTTGATGATTGTATCTATAGCGATAGCTGTTTTACCGGTTTGGCGATCACCAATAATCAGCTCTCTCTGGCCACGACCGATAGGAATCATTGAGTCGATGGACTTCAGTCCAGTCATCAACGGCTCAGAAACCGGCTGTCTATCCAAAACACCAGGGGCCTTGATCTCAATCTTGCGAGTTTCGTTACTTGCGATTGGACCCTTGCCGTCAAGAGGTTGGCCTACAGCGTTAACTACGCGACCAATTATGCCATCGCCAACAGGTACCTCAGCAATACGCCCGGTACGTGTGACCTGGTCACCCTCTTTAATGTTGGTATCGCTACCAAAGATAGCTGCACCAATTGAGTCTTCCTCAAGGTTCAGCACCATACCATAGATGTCACCGGGAAACTGGATCAGCTCGCCGGCCATAACATCCTGCAGTCCGTAGATGCGGGCAATACCGTCACCAACCTGCAAGATTGTACCAACGCTTTGGGTACCAAGATCACGATCATATTTTTGTAGCTCCTGTGAAAGAACGGAGCTGATTTCTTCAGGCCTGAGTTTCAAAACAGAACCCCTTGTCTAATTACCGGACGTCTGTCCGTGAAAACTGCGAGCGCAAACGGCCAAGCCCAGTGCGCAATGTACCGTCGATTACCTTGTCACCCATAGTGATGCAAACTCCGCCAAGAACAGAAGTATCAGTCTTCTTTTTCATGACAACTTTGCCACCGGTAACCGTTTCTAACTTTGCCATCAGGGCGCTTTCCAAATCATCGGAAAGAGCAACTGCAGTAGTGACTAAAACGCGGGTTTGTCCCTGTTCAATCTCTACCAACAATGCAAATTCATATTCTATGTCACGCAAAAACTCGATGCGGTTTCTATCGATAAGCAGATAAAAGAACTTCAAAAGAATTTCTTCAATCTGTTCACCAAACAGAGACTTCAGCAGCTCTTTCTTTTCTTGTTCAGTGACCTGTGGTCCCTCAAGAAAAGAAACAAGCTCAGGGTGTGCGTCCATGACCTCAGCCACAGCCCTATAAGACTGTGCAACTGGAACCATGCATTCCAACACAGTGGTTGAATCAAGTAGTGCGTTTCCATATCGGGTTGCAATCTTACGATTACGCATTAGGCGTCTCCCCAAGATTATCAATATATTCGCTGATCAGTCGACGATGTGTTTCATCGTCCAGCTTTTCGTTCAGCAATTTTTCTGCTGCACCGATAGCCAGATCAACAACAGAGTCACGAAGCTCAACTTGAGCCTTCTGGGCCTCGACTTCAATATCAGTCCGAGCTTTAGACAGAGTGGCCTCAGCCTTATCTTGTGCCTCGGATTTAATCCGAGTTGCAAGATTTTCTCCAGCTTTTGCTGCTTCCTGAATCCGCTCGCGCTCAATGACTTTTATTTCGCCAATCTTGAGCTCGAAGTCTTGCTTGATTTCTTCTGCGTCTGTTCGTGCTGACTCTGCGTCGGCAAAGTCTTTACGAATAGTTTCACGTCTCTCATCAAGCAGACTGAGAATAGGCTCCCAGGCAAACTTCTTTAAGATCGCGACAACGATCAGAAATCCGATAATGGTGGTCAATACGACCGAAAAATCGATATTCATTCCGTAACCTTCCAGGGTCGACGGGATTTATCCGGAGAGCGTCTTTCGGGAGGAATAAATCACTCCCGAAAAATGCATCAAACCGAAATCTCAACGACAGTCTAAATTATCCGCCAAGGTTACCCATCAACAGAATAACAACGAGCAGAGCATAGATTGTCAAAGCTTCAATAAAGGCAGCACCAATAATCATGGCTACCTGAATCTGGCCAATAGCCTCTGGTTGACGACCCATTGCTTCCATAGCTGAACCAACAGCTTTACCAAGACCAAGTCCTGAACCGATAGCAGCAAGGCCAACACCTAAAGGTAGTCCGATTCCTAGCAGATCCATTTTTCCTCCTTAACAGGATGTGGAGTTACGTCTCCACGTACCAGACCGAATGTCCGGTTTTAATGCCCGTGCGCTTCTTCGTCGTGAGGAAGCATCAGGGCGATGTATACAGTAGACAGCAATGTAAAAACCAGCGCTTGAATAGTACTGGTCAACAGAGCCAGAAACACAATCGGAACCTGAATTGGAATTCCGAAAGGTATATGTAAGCCAGCAAGCATGCCGGCACCAAGAACGATGAAAACTGCAATCAGTTTATCTTCGCCCATTACATTTCCAAAAAGTCGCAGACTCAAACTCAAAGGCTTAATCAGTTCGCCGAGCACGTGCAAGGGGAACATCAGCGGCACAAAGCCCCACTCAAGGCCAGACTTTGGAGAGCCGGCAAGGTGGTGCAAATAGCCCAAAATACCATTTTTTGTAAGCCCGACATATTGTACATAAACAAAAGTACAGAGAGCCAAAGCGATTGTTGTATTTATTGATGATGTGGACGAGTGGCCAAACGGCACAAGTCCAATCAAGTTGTTTAACCAGATAAACAAAAACAGTGTGCCAAGATATGGTGTGTATGTTCTGGCGCTTGGCCCGATAACAGTGTGGAACAATCCATACAAAGTATCGACAATCATTTCAACTGCGGCCTGGAGCCTGCTTGGGTCTTGTGAGCGGTTTGAATATACTTTGAAAAATACCAGAGCAATTATCAGTGATGTAATAAGGGAAAATATTACATCTATATAGCGTTGCAAAAATGTTGCAGCCTCTGGGTTGTCTTCTTGAATAAGGCCGATGGCAATAGCAACAACATTTATCAGGTGATATGGGTCGTGATGTTCTCCATCGTGGTGTTCTTCGGCATGAGCGTCTGCGCCGTGAGCATCAGCACCGTGAGCATCGTCTGTGTGGACGACCTCGGCTGCTTCATGGTTGTCAGCATGCACATCATTTGAAGCTACAGCATCAGATACAGAAAAACTGAGCCCGCAAGCCACAATCAATACCAGCAGAAGTTTCATTCCGTTAGTCATCTTCATCCTGTCCAATCGATTTTATCGATTGTAGGTTTCTTCCGGAGACAAGCCCCGCAGTAACTATCGACACCATTAAAAGCGAAAAACCGGCGATGCATGGGTATGGTGGGAGTTGTCGGGCAAACATTGCCCAGAGCGCAACACCATACAAACTAAATTTTGCAAGCACCAGCAATAAAATTCTCTTTGTGTTTCTTTTTGTCCCTGGTACTAAAAGTGCCGATTTGACCAGCAGCTCCAAAACCAGAAAACTTGCAATTGCCCAAACGGCAGTCAATAAAAACACAATTGCGTCGGCATGGTAATCCTTGTACCACATCACCATTGTCGCGGGCACTGCAAGTGCTATTGTAATCAGTCTGGCCAGTTCGGGAATTGTTCGATTCATTTTTTATTCCCGTGTAATTTAATCAAAAGCCAAATCTGTCTTACTGCCGCAGCAAAGCCAACAACAACACCGATTGTAATTGCCGCCTGATCATGTCCCCATTTTTGCCCGGCAAGTTTGCCAAGAAAATATCCCAGCGCGGGGCCAGCAATAAGCATTCCAGGAATTGCTGTAAAAACACCAACATCCCGAGCGTATTTGCCACCATTTTTCCGCGGTGTAAAAGACACTTCAAGCTCCCGAAACAGACACAAGACTGCAAGGCGAGAGCTCTCACCTTGCACTGTCAATTTGTGACCGGCTAAATAAGGTAAAGTCAGTCCTATATGTCAACCGATTCTGCTTCCAAATCGATTATTATTTATTTACACCAGCTGGCTGATTTGTGTTGTGCTCTCTAGGTGTAGCTGTGGCAATTGGTTTTGACGCATCAGCTGGAGGCGCAGACTTGCGCTGCCCGCCGCCCATACTGCAATTACCCTCAAAGAAAACACCTTCATCAATTACCAGGCGCTTGGTTTTAATATCTCCCTCAACGCGAGATCCGCTTTGAAGCTCGATTTTGTTCTCAGCTTCAATATTTCCATATAGCTCGCCACCGATAATTGCGTTTTTGACTTTACAAGCAGCATTAACAACGCCCGACTTGCCAATTACCATATTTTCAGGAACACCGATATCGCCTTTGAATTCACCTTCAATACGAAATGTGCCTTGAATTGCAACTGTTCCCTCAAACTTGCAACCTTTTGCAATAATTGAAGTTTGCCCGCTGCCGCCGCTGTTTGTGTCTGCATCCTTACTGAACATTTTGTTCCTCCTGTTTGTTTATTGTAAATCGTTATCTTGAATTACAGTTCGTGGATCCACTGCCTGGTCATCAATCCACACTTCAAAATGAAGGTGGGGAGCAGAAGATTTTCCAGTCCCGCCCAAAGTCCCAATCATCTGACCTTTATTTACATGGTCACCAGCACGAGTTGTCAACTCCCTGCAGTGCCCGTAAATAGTGACATAACCAAATCCGTGACGAATTTCAACAAAGTTTCCTAAATATTCGTCAAAACCTGCCTTCTGAACCACCCCTTTACCCGCCGCAACAATTGAAGTTCCAATCGGAGCAGTAAAATCGATACCTAAATGTGGCAAAATTCCATTTGGCCTGTCGGCTACAATAAACTCTTTTGTAACCAGCCCGTCAACCGGCCATATGTCCGGAGGCGGGGCCATAATAACACCGTTAGTTTCAGAATCATCCACCCATGCAACACTATCGGGATTAACGCCCAACATGCCAAGTAATTTTTCCTGCATGGTGCGCATATTTTCAATCTCGACATTTATCTGCTCAACCTTTGCCAGCCTTGTATTGGCCTCTGCCAGCTGATTTTTCATTGACGGCACAAGCTTTGCCTGCTGCAAAATAGTTGCATAGGAAAATAGAGTAAAAAGAATTAGCGCGACCAAAGCCAGAGCTGTAACAAACAGCGCAATCGTCAGCCGCCGAGAAAGAATCAGCTCTTTACTCAGATGGCTGTCCATCGGCATAATCATAATTTTTGTCTGTTTGGGAATACGAATCATTTTTCCTCCACAAACAATTCTGTTTGTTTTACAGTCCCAGAGGGCTTGCTGCTGTTATCCCGATACTTTGGCAGCGCAATAATAAACCTGGAGTTTTTTTCCTCGCAAATTTCAACTCGCCCGCTATGCTCGTGGATAATTCTCGCTACAATTGAAAGCCCAAGCCCGGTTCCTTTGCCATATTCTTTGGTTGTAAAAAATGGTTGAAAAATCTGCTCTCTGTATTCATCCGGTATGCCTGGCCCAGAATCTTCGAACACGACTTCCAGTTCGCCGGGATCACCATCCCGAATTACAACAGAAACTTCTCCGCCATCTGGAAGCGCATCAATAGCGTTTGCAAGAAGGTTGAAAAACACCTGTTCTATTTCATTCCGATTTCCATAAATTTTACTGTTTTCGCAAAGGTCGGAATGAATCTCGATATTTGAGTTGTTTATTGTTTTTTCCATAAGGAAAATTGTGTCGTTGACAACTTCTGAAAGACTCATTGGTTCTCTGCTGCGGCCGGTTGGTCTGGCAAAATTCAACAGCCCCTGAATAATTGTTCTACACTGTTCGGTCTGCCTGATTATTCGCTGAATGTCTTCAATATCGTCTGCCTGTTTGACAGAATCTTCAAGCATCTGTGCCGACAGCAAAATTGAGCCTAGCGGCGTATTCAGCTGATGTGCAATCCCTGCTGCAAACTGCCCAATTCCTGCCAGTTTTTCTGTTTCATTCATCTTTGTTTCAAGATGTTTTTCCGAAGTTATATCTCGAGCAATTAGCACAAACCATTGCTTCGATGTTTGTTTTTTTTGTGACTTTATCTGGTGATGATTCAGAGAAATCGGCGAGATGGAAAGCCAAATCTGACCGATGTCCTGCTGGCCACGCATTCGCAAAGGAAATTCATAGTGCAGACTCCTGTTAAGTCGCTGGGCATCTGCGGTTACTCGGTCGATATCGATGCTGCTACACAGCTCAATATCTCGAAAATACCCACCAAGAACGTTTCGCCTTGGCACTGCAAAAAGTGCCTCAGCTGCCTTATTCCACTCCTGGACTACGCCTTCATCATCGAGCAAAAATATTGCCTCGCCAGCATGATTTATAATATTGCGATACTTAAGCTCCGAGCCCTTGAGTCGCAAAAGATCCATTTGGCGTCTGTTTATTATTACCCAAAAACCCCAACCAACACCGATAAATAAAATCATCGACAACACTGAAGACACCTGTGGCAATATGCCCAGATTGCGGCCTGTGTCATTTAGAGAGTCAAATAAACTTATTGAGTTTAACACAACCAGCCAAAGCAAAAACAGAGACGATATGGCCATCAACATCAACAGCCAGTCTATTCTTCTTCTTGGTTTGAGTTTTTGTATTCTTTTTTTATTTACCATGGTTTTATGACAGGTCCGTGTTAACTTCCATTGCCTCTAGAATTCGCAGTAAATCTTCGTCGGTGTAGAACTTGATTGTCAAAGCACCTCTGCCATCAGAGTTTCTTTCTATTATAACCGGAGAGCCCAGCCTTTGCTCTGCGCGTTCCCGAAGCAGCCTAATCTCCCTTGACTCCTGGTAAACCTGTTTGGGTTTTACTGTTTTTGTTTTTCTTGATGAGCTCTTTGACTGAATTCTTCTTTCGCAATCCCTGACCGACAACCCCTTGCTAACACACAGCTTAGCAAGAGCCAGCCTTTGTGAATGGTCGGAAATGCTAAGCAAAACCTTTGCATGCCCGCGAGATATTTTCTCGTCCTGGACAAGCTCCTGTATTTCTGTTTCCAGGCTCAAAAGTCTAAGCGTGTTAGCTATGCCGCTTCTGCTTTTGCCCAACATTTCAGAAAGCTCTTCCTGAGTTGCGCCATAACCGTCCAGCAGTTTTTGGAAAGCAAAAGCCTCTTCAATTGGATTCAGGTTTTCACGCTGAATATTTTCAAGCAGGGCGACTTTTATTGACTCAACTTCCTGATAGCTACAGATGATTGCAGGAATCTCTGACATGTTAGCCATTGCTGTTGCCCTGACGCGACGCTCTCCAGCAACAAGACAATATTGTATTTGATCGGTGTCAAAAGACTCTTTCCCTGTAACTCGTTCTGACAAAGATACCGGCTTGGGTTCACCCTGGCTCAGCTTTCTGACCAGCACAGGTTGAAGAACTCCAACCTGTCTTATTGAATGCGACAACTCTTCTATCTTGTTGTCTTTAAATATCTTACGCGGCTGTCCGGGGTTCAGTCCTATAGAGGCAATGCTGATAACTCGCGCTTCTTTGTCGCCAAAATCGCCAACAGAATCGTGTTCAATATCAGCAATCAACGCCGACAATCCTTTGCCAAGAACAGAGTTTCTTTTGTTCATATTTTCAACCCCTCTTTGTTTCCATCAACAGCTTTGACGGTATTTGCCTCAATCACTTCAGCAGCCAGGTCCATATAGCATTGAGATCCTGTACACTGTACATCATAAAGCAAAATCGGCTTACCAAACGATGGCGCTTCACTCAACCTGACGTTTCTCGGAATTTTTGTCTGATATACTGTGTCACCAAAATATTCAATCGCTTCTGAGGCCACTTGATTTGAAAGTCTTAGCCTGCGATCAAACATCGTTAACAAAACACCCTCAATCCTCAGATTGGGATTTAAGCTTTTTTGAACCAGTTGGATAGTGCTTAAGAGCTGGCTCAAGCCTTCAAGCGCATAATATTCACACTGAATAGGAATTAGAATTGTATCTGAGGCGGTTAGAGCATTAAGAGTTATCAAACCCAAGCTTGGCGGAGTATCAATAATGATAAAATCGTATTGATCCCTTGTTTTTTCAATGGCAGACTCCAGGAATTTCTCGCGTGATATTTGCGGCACAAGCTCAACCTCGGCACCAGACAACCGACTATCGCTTGGAACTATATCAAAAAATGGTAATGATGTTTTTGCAATCGACTGTTCAAGTGTAGAAGATCCCAATAACAGCTCGTAGCTTGTGCTTGTGCCGGCATCAACACCACACCCGCTTGACGCGTTACCTTGAGGATCAAGATCAATTAATAGAGTCTTTTTTTCGGCTGCAGCCAATGACGCACACAAGTTTACCGCTGTGGTTGTTTTCCCAACGCCACCTTTTTGATTTGAAACTACTATAACTTTACCCATAATAACAGACTCCCTTCCGCTGGCTTTTTGATTTGATTAACAACATAGCCTTGAAATGGTCGCGATGTCTAGATAATTGTGAAGTTATCCACAGTTATTGTGTATAATTGTGGAAAACCTTTGTTCCACGTGGAACAATTATAGTAAGTTTTAAAAATGTTCTACGTAGAACAATTGGTGTGTTTTGAAATAATTATTGAAAATTTGCTGCCGCTTGAGGAAAAGTTAACCATCTGGGCATTATCAGGAAGCTTTAGATTTTCCCTCAAACAGTCATCCAGTGCTGTTTGTGGATTATGAAACCTGCAAATAAGCACCGGGTTTTGATTGGGGATTTCTTTTACAATATCGGCATCAGTGAGAAACAGGGCCTTAATTGATATAATATTGATTGATTTCGACTGTGAACACGTATCCATAAGGGGCTGTTTCTTCCAGCGATCATTAACAACCCGCAGCTTGGTGTGGCCCTGCATTCTTGAACATCGCTCAAGAAACCAAGCTCGCTTTTCTCTGGGCTCAACCAGGTGCCCATTAATTATACTGCCAAAATCGCGCTCAAATAATGATTGCCATAGTATTCCAGGGAATCCAGCCCCAGAGCCGATATCATAATAGTTTATCTGCTTAAAGCTATCCAACTTAAGACTGTTGATTTCAACCCAGTTCATAAAAGCAGCATATGAATCCAGCGACTCACAAATAAGCTGTTGCAACATAACTTCACTATTCTGCCTGGAAATCAAACTGAATTGTTTATTCCATCGTCGGACTTCGTTTTCAAATGCCGTTACATCAATGCTATTACTCAAGGTCGGCCTTCTTTGCTCTGCTGATAATAACAGACAGTACAGCTAAATCAGACTGCCTGACACCATCAAGCCTCGAAGCTTGGCCCAAAGTGGCAGGCTTAACTTTTTGCAATTTCTCGCGCGCCTCAAAGCTGAGCGCCTCCAGGGTCATGTAGTTCAGGTTTTCTGGAAGCTCAAGAAAATCCAGATGTTGTTGTTTTACGAGCTGCCTTCGCTGTCTGTCTATATAGCCCCTGTATTTTATATCGTTCTCTGCCTGATAAAAAGAATCAATTATGCTGCGGGGGTGCAGCTTTGGCTCAATCGCCATCTTAATCTCTTCCGCAAGACCAAGCGATTCAATTGTTACATTAGGCTGTTTAAGCATCACGCTGTCTGAGTAATTGTTTTTCTCAATATAATTAATGATTTTCCCAGGTAGCTCAGCGCGCTCATTCAGAAGAGCAAGATCTTCACTATTATGAAGCTGTAAATCATTTGCGATTGAGTATAGTCTGGTTTCGGCATTATCACACCTTAGCGACAGCCTGTGTTCAGCTCTTGAGGTAAACATTCTGTATGGTTCAGATATCTCTTTTGTTACAAGGTCGTCAATTAGAACACCAATATACGCTTCATCCCGTTTTAGAATCAAAGGTGCTTCATTGTTAAGTTTTTTTACGGCATTAACTCCAGCAACAAGCCCTTGTGCCGCAGCCTCTTCGTATCCAGAGGTTCCTAGAATTTGGCCTGCGCAAAACAAGCCTGAAACAAGATTGGTTTCCAGATTATCTGCCACCTGCCAGGATGGAATCGAGTCGTATTCAACCGCATATCCATATCTCGATATTTGGGCATCCTCAAGACCAGGAACAGATCTGATAAATTTCTGCTGAACTTCAGACGACAATGAAGTAGACAAGCCATTGACATAAACTTCTTCCGAATCAATTCCCTCAGGCTCTAAAAACACATTGTGGCTTGAACGATCTGGAAATCTGACAACCTTGTCTTCAATCGATGGACAATAACGAGGACCCTGGCCATTGATAATTCCGCTGAACAAAGGTGATGTTTCAATATTGCTGGAAATAATCTCCTGAGTCTGATCATTGCTGCGAGTTATATAGCAATCGATTTGTTTGGGATTAAAATCACCAGTTAAAAAAGAAAATGGTTGTGGAGGTTGATCGCCGGGCTGCGCTTCAATTTTATCATAGTCAATACTTGTGGCCAAGAGTCGCGGCGGAGTCCCTGTTTTCAGGCGGAAAAGTTCAAATCCAATATCTTTCAGGCTTCCGCTCAAAGAAAGAGATGCTGGAGCACCTTCGCGTCCGCCATCAGATTTCACTGCTCCAGTATGCATTAACCCGCCAAGAAATGTTCCTGAACAAAGTATTGCAGCACTTGATGTTACGATATCTCCATTATCAAGTACAACGGCTTTGAATTGGCTTTTTTCAACCGTCAATTCAACTACATCTGCTTCGATTACTGTAATGCCGCTGGTTGAGGTTATAAGATCTTCCATATATTTCTGATATTTGTCTTTATCGGCCTGTGCTCGAGGTGATTGAACCGCTGGACCTTTGCGTTTATTAAGTATTCTAAACTGTATGCCGGTGGCGTCAATTGCTCGACCCATCCAGCCACCCAACACGTCTATTTCGCGAACAAGCTGGCCTTTTCCAAGTCCACCAATTGCGGGGTTACATGGCATTTTCCCAATTCCAGAAATAGCATGAGTAACCAGAGCCACAGAGGCCCCAAGACGAGACGACGCCATAGCCGCCTCAACTCCAGCATGTCCGCCACCAATCACAACAACATCATAACTCATTGTGTTCCACCTATTTACCTACACAGAATTTTGAGAATACATCTTCAAGAAGAGTTTCTGTATAAACCCTGCCTGAAATTTCTCCTAGTTCTGTAAGTGTGGAAGCAAGCAGTGTCGCAACAATATCGTCGCCGATCTTGTTGTCTAAAATCTGTGTTTTCAGATCACTGAGGCTTGCTTGGCTGGACTGAAGTTTGTGTCGATGTCTTTCATTCAAAAACAGACCCATTCTTAACATTTTTTCAACATCATCTCTTCTGGCAACAAGCAGCATTTCACTTTTCAGTTTCTTAATACCGGATTTTTCCAGGCTGGATGTTTTTATCTCACACTCCACTGAAGCGATATCGTTTTTTGTTCCAACAACAATAGTTGGCGAGCTTGTGTTAACCTCTACCGGCTCAGTGTCTTGTGATTTCAAAAGCAAAACAATATCCGCATCGGCAACAGTTTTGTGGGTTCTTTTGATGCCCTTTTGTTCGACGCCCTCATTTGTTGCCCTAACCCCCGCCGTGTCGTGTAGAATAAACTTTAGCCCGTCAATAATAATTGCTTCTGAAATTACATCTCTTGTTGTTCCCGCGGAGCTGTCTACAATTGCCCTGTCATCAGACAACAGCGCATTGAAAAGAGAGCTTTTGCCACAATTTGGTGCTCCGACCAAAACAACATTTACTCCATCGCGAACCGACTTACCTGTTTCTGCAAGCAGCAACAAATCGTTTATTTTTTTCAATGCTGCGCTGATTTTTTCTGCAAGCTGGTTACGCGGCATCTCTGGATGTTCTTCTTCTAAAAACTCCAGGCCTCCCTCAAGCTCAGAAAGCAAAGAAAGCAACGGCTGTTCAATTTGTAAGATTTCTTTTTTTGTTCCGCCGCGAAGCTGTCCAAGTGCGGCCGAAGCTGCAAGGCTGGTTTCGGCATGAATTAAATCGACAACTGCTTCTGATTGGTCGAGCGACAGTTTGCCATTTAAAAAGGCTCGCCGAGTAAACTCTCCAGCAGTTGCTGGCCGTGCACCAAAACTCACACAGGCGGAAACAACATTCTCTGCCACAACATTGCCGCCATGACAGAAAAACTCGATTGTGTCTTCGCCGGTGTAACTTGATGTGCCAAGCATCGGCAACACTAAAGCCTCATCAATTATTGCTTCTGATTCAGAATATAGTTTTTGGAGTTTTGCTTTATGAGATTCTGTTTCTCTTTTCCACTCAACACCTGTCAGGCGAGAAACAATTTCAAGTGCGCGCAGACCGCTAACTCTAACAACAGCAATTCCGCCAACGCCAGCGGGTGTTGCTACTGCTACAATAGTATCGTTTGTGTCAAAACTACTCATCGGCTTACTCCAATAAAAAAAGGTCGCCACAGGAGCGACCCTTTTTAATCAACAAGGACCGCTTTTATTCAGCAGGCTTTTCTCTTTTTGGCTGTGACCCCTCTTTGCAAATCACAACATGCCGCTTGGGCCCATAGCCAGAAGTATAGGTGTCAAGACCTTCAGCATCAGCAACTTCCATATGCATTAGCCTGCGCTCACGTGCACAAACTGGTTCAAGATGAACAGATTCACCGCTCTCAAGAACTGAAGACATAGCTGCTTTTGTATCGGCAACCAGCTCGCTGTTTCTGCGAACTCGATAGTTGTTTACATCCAGATTCATTCGCACGTGTTCACTCATGGCACGAGCACTCATACGATCAACGAGATGCTCAATTGCATCAATAGTATAGCCTCTTCGGCCAATCAAAATTCCTGCGCTGTCAGCATCTGTAATAATTTTGATGCGGTTATATTCATCTGAAGTAACTTCTGTTCGACACGGAAATCCACAAATGTTCATCAGTTTTCCAGACAGATCTTGCTGGAGCTGTGCTGCTTCGGAAACATCTGTTTGGGCAATTGTTTTGGTGATAGTCAGTGCTTTAACCGGCTCACCAATTGTTGTTACAGAAGCTTTATTGCGACCGTTTTTTGCAGGCCGGGCTTTTTGTTCTGGCTCTTTGGCTGGAGCTGATTTCTTTGCCGCCGCTTTTGGTTTCAAGTTCTGTTTGGGTTTGTTTTCTGTTTTCTGCGGACGTCGACGATTGCTGCTTTGACGTTTTGAAGAACGTCGTTTTTTTGTAACCTCTACCTTGGCTGATCGTCGGCCCAAAAATCCAAACACGCCTTCTTTGGGTTCGTCTATTACGTCTATGTTTACTTCGTTTTTTCTGGCGCCAAGCTGAAGCAAAGCTTCGGCAACGGCGTCGGCAACTGTTTTGCCTTTGGTTGTTACTTGATCTGTCATGTTGTTGCTACTCCTTCTGGTGCTGATGGTTTTTTTCCAACCCACCAGGTTTGCAGTGCTGTCATAACTGTGTTGATAGTCCAATAAATAACAAGGCCAGACGGCATGTTATACAGGAAGAACAGCATCATGATTGGCATAATGTTCTGCATTGCGGCCATCTGCCCTTGGGCTCCAGCCTGTGGTGTAAGTTTGGTTTGATAATAGGTTGCCAGAGCCATTAGAATTGGCAAAAGGTTGAAGCTGGACCCAATCAGCGGCAATGTAAACGGTAGCGCAAACAATGCGTCTGGCTGAGAAAGGTCTGTTATCCAACCGACAAAAGGCGTGAATCTGAGATCAACCATATTATAAAGAACCTGATACAGTGCAATAAATACAGGCATCTGAATCAACATTGGGAGACACCCGGCCATACCGGCCATAGGGTTTACTCCCTCCTCTTTGTAAAGCTGCATCATCTCTTGGTTATATCTCTTGGAATCACCGCCACACTTCTTCTTCAGTGCGTCCATTTTTGGCTTCAGTCGGGCCTGCGATTCCTGCATTTTCTTCATCGACTTTGTGCCTTTGCTGGTCAATGGGAAAAATACCAGCTTGCTTAAAATCGAAATTATAACAATAACCCAACCATAGTTTGGAACATATTTGTGGATCCAGTTCATCACATGGAGCATCAGTGTACTGATTGGCTGAACCCATTTCCAGCCCAGGTTAACTGCTTTTTCAAGTGAACAATTATATTGAGCCAGGGTGTTGAATTTGCTTGGGCCATGATAGAAAGATATTGATGCGGGATGGTTTTCTCGTAGAGGGAGTTCCACGCTGAAACTCTGCTGGCTAGCCTCACAATCGCCGCCAAGTTTAATTATACCTTCATGGGCTTCTGTAAGCGAGTTGGGAATAAATGCTGTTGTCATAAAATATTTATTTTGTACTCCGGCAAATCTGACAGATCCTCGCCATGTGCCAAAAGCATCCGTGTTGCCGTTATCAAGGTCTTTACGCATGCGAAACGCCAACTCTTGCCCAATCATTGCAAAAGAGCGATAGCTGTGCATTGATCTGGCGGCCATTGTTTTAACCGCTTCTTCAGTTGATTCAATACCTCGATACCAACCAATAACCGCTGAAACCGGCTCACCAAGCTGAATAGAAAGTTCAGAATTAACGTCTGGGGTTGATCTATTTACGTCGTAAGCAACATCGTAATCATAGCTGTCTGGATTAAATGTAAAGGTCTTCCCTATTACAATTCCTGAGTTTGTCTCTGCTTCAAAACGAATCTGCTGTTTGTTGCTGATAACAACTTTCGATGGGCTTGATGTCACAAACCCGGCTTGTGCTAAACTAAGAGTTCCGTTTTCAAATTTTATCAGATCGCCTTCTTTAGGGACGAAGTCTGGAACAAGCTCCACGTTGCTGTCGCCGTTTGCGCCCTTGAACTCTTTGCCTATCCAGTTGGAAACTGTTGCTCCAGCCGGATCAATTGTGATTTTATAAAGAGAGGTTTCAACCACAATTGGCGATCCGCTGCCAGCAATAAATCCATGCGGCCCGGCATTGCTCAGCTTGGGCTCGAAATCAAGACCTGGCTTGATTGTATTGTCAGCAGCTTCGTTGGTTTGTTGGGCTGCCGGTTGCTGTAAAGCTGTTTCTATTGCGTCGTCAATAGTGCTGTTCTCAGCTGCGGGTGGTGTGTCTTTTTTGGAAACCACCGACCAGACAATAGTAAGGCCAAGCATAATAACAATTGCCAGAGAAGTTCTTTTGTCCATTTAATTACTCCTGGGTATCCTTGTTTTCCGGGTGAGCTGGAGGCACTGGATCATGCCCGCCCTCACACCATGGATTACATCGTATAATTCTTTTGAAAGACAGAGTTGACCCCCGCCAAAAACCGTGGGTTTTCATGGCTTCTGCACTGTAATGAGAACAAGAGGGTGTAAATCTGCACGCTGGAGGAAGCAACGGCGAAAGAAGCCGTTGATAAATCTTTATTACCAGATATGGTAAACGCCACATAATTCCCTGTCGCCGTTACTACATATACAGAAACACCTGATTCACGATTCGGCTGGTGCTTCTGTTACGAGGATGGCAACAAGTGTCATTGTTGGGTTTGGTCATTGGTCAACCCGGATAACATCTGTTGGAGTTCTGTGGTGGTTTCTTTTATGCCTACATCCAATATTGCTCTTCTGGCAACTACAACTATCCAGCATTCGGTACGATTGTCTGGTTCATTGCTGTCTGTCGACATTACGGCGGTGGCAAGTTGTCCTGCTAGTTGATTATTGTTGTAAATAACCGCCTGTAAAGCTTCTCTTAGAACTCTTTTTGCCCGATTGCGTTGTGCCGCTCCACCAATCTTGCGGCTTGCTACAACAGCTTTTGCTGCGTCAGGCGACGGAAGTAGGTAAATAACAAAGTACCGCCCTACAAACTTTTTTCCGTCCTCGTAAACTTGTCGGAACTCTTTTTGTCTTGCGAGTGACCGGGTCTTCATTGCCAGGATCTCACTCTTTTGACTGCTAGGCAGTCAGGCGCTTGCGCCCTTTGGCGCGACGACGCTTTAATATTAATCTGCCAGCTTTAGTGCTCATGCGCTTGCGAAAGCCATGTGTGCGGGCTTTTTTCAGATTACTTGGTTGAAATGTCCTCTTCACGGAGGCTCCTCCTTAAAAGTGTAAACATATTTAGCTGAGCAAGGTTATGCACATAAACGCCCCTTGTCAAGAATCTTCCACGCAAGATTGGAAAAAGCTTTAAAAAAACAATTAGCGTTCTTGGCTATATGTTGATAATTGTTGTTAATAACCTCATTGAATTGTGGATAATATAACAACTCGCATAAAACGCCCTAACTTGTTTGTTTTCTTTAAATTAGAAAATAAAACACCCCTTTCAAAGTTTTTACTTGCACACGTTTTTAGAGTATGCTAGTTTCCTTTCCACGGGTGTTGAAAACCACAAATTAAGGTGGTTAAAGTTATCCACATCTTATGTGTAAGTTGTGGATAACTTTAACTTTGTGGCTAAATTTTCTCTAACCCATTGAAATTTATTGTCTTACCAAAGCTGAAAGAAATTTTGTTTCTTCGTCTTGTTGTGGAACTGTGTAAACTTTGAAAGGAAAATACCATATAAAATGGAAGTAGCCCGCCTTTCAACCTATTGGGAAAACATACTTGATATAGTTCGCAGTAGGGTATCACAACAGACCTTTGATACCTGGTTCAAGCCTTTATCGCCAGTTTCCATCGACAACAATACAGCTAAAATACAATGTCCTGACAGGTTTTTTCAGGACTGGTTCTCAGAACACCACCTTTCTACAATCCAGCAAACAATTTCCGTTCATTTTGGGAAAGAAATGACTTGTGTTCTCTGTATTGGTGACGGCAAAGTTGATAAAAAGTCGGAAATGTATGATTTGTCGGCCGCAATCAATGAACCTGCGGGAATTTCTACTACAGAACACGAGAAGTCTGAACAGGTTGTTTTTAACAAAGCAGACTACAATAGAAGCCGTGCTTATTTAAATGAAGAGTATACTTTCTCGGATTTTGTTGTTGGTAGTGGATCAAAAATGGCATCGGCAGCAAGTATTGCTATAAGTGAAAATCTGGGTGGAAGCTACAATCCTCTGTTTATTCATGGTGGGGTAGGGCTTGGTAAAACTCACCTGATGCATGCTATTGGTAATTCAATTGTTAAAAACACTCCAAATAAACGGATTTGTTATATAACTGCAGAACAGTTCATGAATGATTTAATCTGGTCTATTCAAAAAAACAAAACTTATGAGTTCAGAAATGAATATCGTAATGTTGATGTGCTGCTTGTTGACGATGTTGCTTTTCTTGCTGGAAAAGAATCTACACAGGAAGAGTTTTTCCATACTTTTAATGCTTTGTATAACGATAATAAACAGATCGTTCTAACTTCCGACAGGCCTCCAAGTGAGATACCTACTTTAGAAGAAAGACTGCGATCCCGTTTCGAGTGGGGTTTAATTGTCGATATTCAGGCTCCTGATTTCGAAACAAGAACTGCAATTCTGAAGAAAAAAGTTGAACAAAATAAAATATACATTCCTGACGATGTAATTGAATTCATCGCCATCAATGTAACTAATAACATTCGTAATCTTGAGGGAGCGCTGATCAAGCTCCTGGCTTATGCAAGCTTAACTGGTAGTGATATTAATTTGGATATGGCATCGGAAATTCTCTCCTCTGTCTTCCGAACAACTCCTACCAGGGTTTCTTCAATCAGTGATATTATGAGAGTGGTTTCTAATCATTTTGATGTTACTGTTGATGGGTTGAGGTCCAAAAAGCGCACACAGGACTTAACTCTGGCGAGACAGGTTGCTATGTATATTGCACGGGAAAAAGTTGGTGCATCCCTCACGAAAATTGGTCAATCATTTGGTGGTCGTGATCACACAACAGTGATGCATGCTTGTCAAAAAATTGATAAAAAATGCAAAAGTGATTCTCTTTTCAGGGGTACTGTTAAAGACATCATTGAGCGTTTTGAGTAATTCGCAGTTGTTAATAACTCTGTGGATAACCTGTTTAATTCAGGTGTATAAGTTTTGTGGAAAAGTTTTATGGTGGAAAACAACGGTTTATCCTGATTTTATTCACCAATTTGTCCACATCGACGATTCACTTAAAACTACGGTTTAACATGGTGAGAAAGCCGTTTCAGGAGGATATCCACAGTATCCACAGCCCCTACTAGTGCTTCTTTTATATGTATATATATATTGAAGAGAAGAGAGGGAATGCATATTATGTGGACGCATTCAAAGTGGAATATTTATCTTGAAAGACCAAGCGGAGGTTTGGCGTGAAGTTTACGATTCAACAATCAGAATTAGGAAAAGCTTTAACAAATGTTGCGAGCATCGTTCCAGCAAAAACAACGATGCCTATTTTGACTTGTGTTCTTGTCGATGTAACAGAAGATACAATTACATTTTCAGCAACTAATCTGGATTTATCTGTTACCACCAGCACAACAGAAGCCTCAATTATCGCACCAGGTAAAGTTGCTATTCCTGCACAGAAGTTTGTTTCTTTTGTAAGATCACTCTCCAGCGGAGAGGTAATTGTAGAAGTAGAAAATAATAATCTTTCTGTTAAATGTGGCAAAGCAAGCTTAACTGAATCAGTAATGAATGCTGATGAATTTCCGGCATTACCAGAAACCGGGAAAAATGAAGGTCATAAAATTGACGCTGCATTGCTTTCTAAAATGATAAAATCGACAGCGTATGCTGTTTCCAGAGATGAAACCAGGCCAGCGTTGATGGGAATTCTTTGGGAGATTAAACCTACAAGCTTAGCAATGATTGCAACCGACGCTCACAGGCTTTCAAAAATTGAAGCCGGATTTGACTGGGGTGTTACTGACATAAAAGATATTATCACCGATACTGCAGGACTTCTGCATTTTGTGAGATTATCCGAAGGTCAAAATGACGGAACCGTATTTTTTAATGACAAGCAACTCAGTTTTAAAACAGGAAACACAGTACTTCATACACGCATACATGACGGTCCTTTCCCTGATTACACTGCGGTTATTCCTCAAGGCAACAATATGAAAGTTATTGCTGACAGAGAACAATTTATGGGCGGCGTACGACGTGTTTCGATTACAGCAGACAGAATAACAAGCCAGATCAGAATCGGTCTTGATTCAGGTAAACTGGAAATGTCAGCAACAGGAACAGATGGCAGCAGGGCAGAAGATGAAATGGCAGTTTCTTTTGATGGCGAAGCAATGGAAATCGGTTTTAACTACAGTTATCTATTGGATGTTTTGAAAAACATCGATGCAAAAGAGATTGTGATTTCAGTCAAAGATTCTCAAAGCGCAGCATTATTGGCACCAGTAACAGAAGATGAAAAAACAGACCTTCTTTGTCTACTGATGCCTTTACGCCTTTCTTCAGATTAATGATTCTGAATAAAGCAACCATTCTGGACTTCCGTAACCTTGCGGAAGTCCATCTTCATTTAAACAACAAAGTAAATATTTTTATAGGCAATAACGGGCACGGTAAAACCAACCTGCTTGAAGCGTTGAACTATCCTTCTCTTGCCAGATCTTTTCGTGGAAACAAAGACGAAGAATTGATTAATTTCAATTCACAAACCGCATCGCTTTCAATACAAGCAACCCACAATAAAATTGAAACACATTTTCAAATCGGTCTTAATAAAGAAGGAACCAGAAAAGTAACAATTGATGGTGATATAATTCGCAAAAAAGTCGATATGATAGGAAGGCTACACACGCTGGTTTTAGATCCGCAAACAGTCTCGCTTGTGCGTGATGCCCCTGCCGGGAGGCGACGATTTCTTGATGTGGGGTTAGGCACGTTAAGTCTAGAATATGTAATGCATTTGCAATCGTGTAACAGGATCGTAAAACAAAAAAACAGACTGTTGAAAGATTTCAAAAAAAGAGTCATAAACCGGCGTGAACTCATAGATAACATGAATGCTTGGAATTGCGAATTAGCGTCACACGCGGCACCTATTGCGGAATCTAGAATTTCATACTGTCGAGAACTGGAGCCTTTCGCAACCAGCATTTACAGCGAACTTGCCTCAAGCAACAGTGAGCTCAAACTCGATTTTGTTTCCCGTTTCCACAACAGCGAAAAAGAGGACAAAAACAGTAAATTAGAGCAGGAAATTTTGTCGATTTTAGACTATATTATAGAGGATGAAATTCAGCGAGGTCGATGTCTAGTTGGTCCTCAAACCGACGACATTCGCGTTACGCTGAATAAAATAGATTTAAGGAACTACGGCTCACAGGGCGAGACAAGAACCGCTGCGATAGCAATGAAGCTTGCTCAAAGCGAAGTGATTGCTAAAAGAAAGCAAATTCGCCCAATCTTGTTTCTCGATGACATTTTCAGCGAACTGGACAGAGATCGATCAGCTCGATTTCAAGAGCTGGTTGCTGGCAAACATCAACTGTTGATTGCTACAGCCAGAATTGAAGATGTTGAAAAATGGTCGCCAGACAATGCCAAACGCTGGGTTGTGGAATCCGGCACAGTCAAGGAATTGGCATGAGTGAAAAGAAGAAAAAAACAGGGCCGGAAAAAATTGGTTCGGTTCTTGTTTCTTTTTTGAAGAAGTCTGGGCTGAACGGTCGCGTTAGTGAGAGGGCCGTGCTGGAAAGATGGTCGGAAGTTGTTGGCAGCAGAGCGGCTGAACACACAACAGCAATCGATTTAAATAACGGTATACTAACAGTTGACGCAGACCACGCAGCATGGAAACAAGAGCTAACATTATTGTTTCCGACGATTAAAGAAAAATTCAATGAACTTTGTGGCGAAGGAACGGTCACCGTAGTCAGGTGGAACCACGCGGCGACAAACAGATCAAGAAATGATAACAAACGTTGACACACCTCTTTTGGGGGAAGCGAAGGAACAAACTGAATGTGCGCAACAGCCAACGAATACAATGCAGATGGAATACAGGTACTAAAAGGACTTGAGGCGGTTAGAAAAAGACCAGCGATGTATATCGGAGATACCGGTGTCCGCGGTCTTCACCACCTGGTTTATGAAGTTGTAGACAACTCTATAGATGAGGCTCTTGCGGGTTTTTGTTCTGAGATATCAGTAGTCATTGAAGAAGGCAATTCAATAAAAGTTACTGACGACGGTAGAGGCATTCCTGTGGACATGCACGCTACTGAAGGCAAGCCGGCTCTAGAAGTTGTAATGACCAGCCTTCATGCTGGCGGTAAGTTTGACAAAGAAAGCTATAAAGTTTCCGGTGGATTACATGGAGTTGGCGTGAGCTGTGTTAACGCTCTGTCAATTTCTCTGATTGCAGAAGTCCATAGAGAAGGGTCAATTTATACTCAGAAATACGAGCGCGGCGTTCCGCTAACCGGCGTTGAGAAAATTGGAGCATGTGACGAAAACGGAACCACTATTACTTTCCAACCAGATCCGGAAATTTTTCCAGAACGAGAATATATTTACGAAACCTTGAAGTCTCGTTTGCGTGAACTTGCTTTTTTGAACAAAGGGCTGAAGATAAGCCTTGAAGACACAAGAGAGGGCAAAAGCAAATCGGAATCATTCTGTTTTGAAGGTGGAATTATTGAATTCGTTCGCTGGCTAAACGAGAGCAAAAACGCAATATGCAGCGAGCCTGTTTATTTCACCGGCGAAAAAGACGGCGTTCAGGTTGAGATAGCAATGGATTATAATGATGGCTACTCGGAAAACCTGTTTACATTTGCCAACAACATCAACACCCATGAGGGCGGAAGCCACCTCTCTGGATTCCGTGCTGGTCTAACCAGAACAGTGAATGCATATGCAAACAACGAAGGCCTTCTAAAAAAAGACATGAAGAGCCTCAGTGGCGACGACGTTCGCGAAGGTTTAACAGCAGTTATCTCTGTGAAAATTCCTGAACCACAATTTGAAGGCCAGACCAAAACCAAACTTGGCAACACAGAAGTTAAAGGCCAGGTTGAACAGCTGGTCAATCAATCGTTGGGAGCATTTTTCAGCGAGAACCCAAAAGTTGCAAAGACAGTAATTGGGAAATGTATTGGTGCCGCTCAAGCAAGAGAGGCAGCCCGTAAAGCCAGAGACTTAACTCGCAGAAAATCAGCTTTGGACAGCGCCGCACTTCCCGGAAAACTATCGGATTGTGCCTCAACTGATCCTGCTGAATGTGAATTATATCTGGTGGAGGGCGACTCCGCAGGTGGCTCTGCAAAGCAGGCCAGAGAGCGTAGATTCCAGGCCATCCTGCCATTAAAAGGCAAGATTTTAAATGTTGAAAAAGCACGCCTGGATAAAATTTTAGCAAACGATGAAGTGCGCACAATTATTACGGCTCTTGGTGCTGGAGTGGGCATTGGTGTTTTTGATATTGAAAAATTACGATATCACAGACTGATTATCATGACTGATGCTGATGTTGATGGTTCTCATATTTTGACCCTGATTCTGACTCTTTTCTTCCGCTATTTCCGTGAAGTAATTGAGGCCGGCTATGTTTATATTGCAGAGCCACCTTTATATCGCGTGAAAAAAGGCAAAAAAGAACAGTATGCATTTACCGAAGACCAGAAAGATCTTCTGGTTGAAGAGTACGGAACAACTGGTGTTTACGTGCAGCGATACAAGGGTCTTGGTGAGATGAACCCGGAACAGCTCTGGGAAACTACTATGGATCCCGAGGCTAGAACATTGACCAGGGTAAACCTGGAAGATGCCGCCGCTGCCGACCATTCATTTACAGTCTTGATGGGCGATGACGTAGTAAGTCGTCGTAAATTCATTGAACAAAACGCAGACCAGATCAACCTTGATGATCTTGATATATAGCTAAGGAGCCCCATGTCCGAGAATACAAGTTTCGGTACTGTCATTAACGTTGACATTAAAGACAAGATGGAGGAGTCATACCTGGACTACTCCATGAGTGTTATTATTTCGCGCGCCCTGCCGGATGTGCGAGATGGCCTGAAGCCAGTTCATCGCCGCGTCTTAACAGCAATGAATGACCTAAGTCTTTACCCAGGCAAACCATACAGAAAATCTGCAAAAATTACTGGTGACACCACTGGTAACTATCACCCCCACGGAACCACGGCTGTTTACGACACGCTGGTTCGCATGGCTCAGGATTTCAGCTTGCGGTATCCACTTATCGACGGCCAGGGAAACTTTGGTTCAGTGGATGGCGATTCGCCAGCCGCAGAGCGCTATACAGAAGCGCGAATGACAAAAATATCGACAGATATTATGCGTGATCTGGACAAAGAAACCGTTGAGTTTATACCAAATTACGATGGTTCAAGAATGATGCCCGCAGTCATGCCGTCCGTAATTCCCAACATGTTGGTCAACGGCGCCGATGGTATTGCTGTTTGTATGGCAACCAAGATTCCACCACACAACATGACAGAGGTTTGCAATGGATTGATGGCGTTGCTTGAAAATCCAGACCTGGAACCAATTGACATGCTTGAGCATGTGGAGGGACCAGATTTTCCAACAGGCGGAATCATTTTAGGTAAACGTGGTATTGTTGACTATGTCACAACAGGTCGTGGTCGGGTTGTAGTTAGAGGAAAAACAGAAATTGAAGAAAACTCAAAAGGTAGAACCCAGATAATAATTTCTGAGCTGCCATACCAGGTTAATAAAGCAAACCTGGTTGAGAAAATTGCAATTCTTGTGCGCGGTGGACACATAGACGGAATCAGCGATTTGCGCGATGAGTCTGACAGAAAAGGAATGCGCGTAGTTGTTGTTTTGAAAAAAGACGCTTATCCACAAGTTGTTCTGAATAAACTTTTCAAACACACTCAACTACAACAAACTTTCGGCGTCATCAATCTTGCTCTGGTTAACAACCAGCCAAAAGTTATGACAATGAAACAGACAATGCAGGAATTTCTCAATTTCCGCGAAGAAGTAATTGTCAAACGCACAAAGTATGATCTGCGCAAAGCAGAGGAGCGGGCCCACATTCTGGAAGGCTACCGCATTGCTCTGGATAATATCGATGAAATTGTTGAGCTGATTAAAGCAAGCGAGTCTCCAGAGGTTGCTCGCAACGGGCTTATCGCAAAATTTTCTTTATCAGAAATTCAAGCTCAGGCAATTCTGGATTTAAAGCTTGCAAGACTAACGGGTCTAGAGCGACAAAAAATTGAAGATGAATACAACAAGCTGCTTGAAAAAATCACTGACCTGAAATACATCCTCGACAACAGAGACAAACAGCTGTCGATAATTAAAGAAGAGCTGCTTGAAGTTAAAGAAAAATATGGCGACGAACGACGAACCTCAGTTGAGCCATATGAAGATGACATCGATCTTGAAGATCTGATTCCTGAAGAAGACGTGGTTGTAACAATCAGTAATCAGGGATATGCCAAACGGATTCCAATCGACACTTACAGATCTCAAGGCAGAGGCGGCAAGGGTGTCGCGGGAATGAAAACCAAGGACGACGATTTCCTTGAGCACCTTTTCATTGCGTCCACCCATCACTATCTAATGGTTGTAACAGAAAAAGGTCAGCTTTACTGGCTGAAGACCTATCAGGTTCCAGAAGCGGGCAGAACAGCCAAAGGTAGACCGCTTGTGAACATGATTAACATCGGGCAGGGCGATAAAATTTGTGCCGTTGTGGCAGTAAAAGATTTCCCTGAAGACAATTTCCTGATTATTACTACCGACAGTGGAATTATTAAGAAAACCCCACTTTCGGCATTTGGAAACCCACGCAAGGGTGGTATTCGGGCAATAACGCTCAAAGAAAATGAGCTTGTAAATGCAGCCAAGGTTACCGATGGTAAACAAGATATTATCTTGGCCGCAAGCAGTGGTCTTGCTATTCGCTTCCACGAGTCGGACATTCGTTCAATGGGCAGAACGGCACGTGGGGTAAAGGGAATAACTCTTGGCAAGGACCAAAAAGTTGTTGGAACAATTGTTGTTCGCGACGGGGGAACCTTGTTGACAATTACCCGCAATGGCTATGGCAAGAGAACCAACATTGAAGATTATCGCTTGCAAAAGCGCGGTGGCCGTGGCACGATATCAATCAAATGCACGGAACGCAATGGGCCGCTTGTCGATATAAAAGAAGTTGATGCTGGACAAGGCTTGATGGTCATCTCGAGGAACGGAATCATTATTCGAATGGAAGTTGATAACATCTCAACTCTTGGTAGAAATACCCAGGGCGTAAGAATTATCAAACTCAAGGGCGACGATTACGTTGTCAGGATTGCCCGCATCGAAGCAACAGATGAAATTGCTGATGTAGCGGACGGTTCCGGAGAAGAGTAGCCGTGAAACTGATTATTACATTGTCCGCGCTGTTGATTTTTTCAGCAGCAGTAATCGCGTCACCTACGGTTAAAACCGCATGTGAGCTGGACGATTACGCGACTGTGTTTATCACAGGTTCTTTTGTAGAGATACTTGTTCATGGCAACGGTTCTGATATTCCGGTTCGTATCGCCTCGCAATCAGCAACAGTTTCTCACAAACCATCACTTAGAAAATCACCACTTCTTGCTGTTATTAATGAAGGCCACGTTGGCGGCAACTGGGGTCTGTCATCAAATGCCGATGACGATCACGACGGGGAAGTTAACGAAGATCGTTTCGACGGTATCGACAATGATAACGACGGTCTGATTGACGAAGATTTTGCTGCCATCGGTCACCAAATGTCTGTTACTGAAATTCGCCGAGAGAAGAACAGCTCACACACGGAAACATATCACTGGGATTATGTTTCTTTGGACAAAACGCTTTTTGTTGTTTTTGATAGAACAGATACCGGGTTGATGACGCTTAGCAATAAATCAAACTGGTATATCGCTTCACTCGATCCCGCCCATCCAGAACAGGTTTTTTATGCAACCGACGCCGGTGATAAAATTGTTGGTGCACTTTTACTGGATAGATCTGAAACCCCCAAAATCGACAGAGGAACAATAGGTTTTCCTTTTGAAGGAAAAGCAACCTGGGCTATTACCGTTGCCTCAAATGCAGCGACGCTGAGAAGCCAACTTGTTGCAGCAGAAAAGGTTTATGATGGCGCAGTACTAAAATCTGGCGAGAAGACCACCTCTTGGATCATGTCCGCCGGGTGTGCATTTTGTATAAAAAATCAGAAAGTCGATGCTGATTATTATCTCGATGAAAACAACAGAATCGTTATTGAATTTAATATAACAAAAGGGTCCAATAGCCTGTTTGATCCCGACGCATTTACTCTTGGAGACAAAAGGCTTGGCAGCCCCAGCAAGATTGAGTGGGAGTCAGAAGCCAGCTGGTCTACAAAATGGACCAAAGCAAAAGCGTCAGATTTATGGAAACCGGAAACAGTTGTTCCTTATTGTAAAAACCAGGAATTTATACAACATACGGCAGAAGGAAAATTGCGTTTTGTTTTCTCAGCCCTAACCCCTTCTTCTACAACGCTCTCCGGGAAATATCTGTCCGGCAAGCGGTTTGAGGCCGAGATTAAGTTGTTAACAACAACCAAACAGGAGCCGGAAGAGGACACTTTTACAGAGCCAACTTTATCACCAGCGCTTTTAAGCAATCACCCAAATCCGTTTAATCAACAGACAACTATTAAATTTATTGTACCGGTTACTGTGGGAGAGGGCCTGGTCTGGGGAGACTCAGAACAGCCAACCCTTAACTCAATTGAAACGATGCCGTATAGCTCATCAGCACCATCTGTCAGTTTGAGGGTTTACACCGTTGCCGGAAGAGAAATATCGATACTTGAAAACGCCAGCCTTGGAACTGGTAGCTATACAAGCAGTTGGGACGGAAAAGATTTGGTCGGCAGAAATGTTGCCGCTGGCACATATTTCTGCAAGCTACAGATTGATAAATGGTCTGTAACAAAAAGAATTACTCTGGTCAGGTAAAAAACGGTAAAAACACCTGTTTTTGTTAATAAATGGGATTTGTTTTACGTATTATCTAGACAAAACAGGTAATTTAGAGTATGATAGTTCAATTAGGCATTTGCTTAGGCAAATAAAAGCACCCTTGGACTGACATTATATGTACCGCCAAGTATTCATATAGGAGACAGTCGTGCAAGAAAGACTGCAATTAACTATTGAAGAGTGGGATAGCTACTTAATCGAGTTCCCGACCTTCACAAAAATCAGTAGCTCTGGTCTCGAAGAGAACCAGAGGGTTTTGTTTACCTGTATTTCAAATGAGACAAATGCGGCTGAAATTTGTTTCGCTCTTTTTGGCCCACAAATTGTAATTAACAAACGGGAATCTTCTGATAACAGAGGAACCAACGCGGCGCTACTTTTCATTTACTCCAGCGACAAAACAAAAGCGATGAATGCCGCACTTGAACAGCAGGTTGGCGTTGTAGAAATGCCGGTTTTAGTTGCTCATGGAGCAAATGTTCAAAAAAGCGCACAACATGTCATAGAATTTTTACATGGCAAATCAACAAAAACAACCATTCCCGACAATGATATTGTGGTTCCATCTCCAACCGGCGACGCTGACGTTGAGACTTGGCTTGGGCCGCTACCAGAGGTGGCGATAAGCGAAGACGGAACCAGGAATGTTGCAAATACCGACATTCACGACTACAGAGCAGAATACTCATGTCGATATGTTCTGAAGAACTTCAGCACAAATATCAACAGGGACAAAATGGCCGATCTGGTCTTTCTGTCACCAGGCTATTTTTCCAACATGTTCAGAATGGAAGTTGGAATGAGCTTTAGCGACTATCTGATACAGGTTCGCATCGACGGTGCAAAAGTACTATTGCGTCGCTTCGAGCTTTCAGTTGAAGAGGTCTCCAAGAGTTGCGGCTTTAACAGTCTGGCTCATTTCTCCAGAACATTTAAGGAACGATGTGGGGTTTCACCTCTGCGCTATCGCAAAACCCCATCACTTGCTTCTTGAAAACTGGCTCAATAAAATAAACGCCTCTTCTTTTAGAGAAGAGGCGTTTTTTCTGGAGATAAATGTCACTGATTTCATTACAAAACATTGATTTTGATTTTGGCCGAGAGCCAGTGCTGCGTAATGCCAGTCTGAATATTTTGCCAGGCAGAAGTTATGGCCTTGCAGGTGGTAACGGCTGTGGAAAATCAACACTTCTTTCAGTTATTGCCGGATCGATTTTACCGATCCAGGGTAAGCGCCAGCTTACTTCCGGCGTAGAAATCTGTGCCTTGAATCAAGACACAACCTTCAGTGGAGACAGCAGCGGAACCACACTTTTTGACGCAGTGGCTAATAGAGCTTTCTCAAAACTCCAAAATATTGAAAAGGAACTTTCTGAAATTGCCGATCAAATGGCAGCAACAGAAGACTCATCTTTATTAGCTATAAAACACGGAAAACTTCAGGCCGACTATGAAAGACTTGATGGCTATAATTGGCGCCCAAAACTAGAGGCAACCCTTGATGGCCTGGGCCTTGATAAGCAAAAACGTGACACCTCTGTTGGGGTTTTATCCGGAGGCGAAAGAAGACGCGCTGCTCTGGCAGCAGTTTTGTTATCCAACAGCAGTATGCTCCTGCTTGATGAGCCAACCAACCATCTCGATTTACCATCGTGCGAATGGCTGGAGAGCTGGATCTCAAAATTCAATGGCACAACAATTATTGTTTCTCATGACAGGTATTTCCTGGACAGGGTAACAGACACAACACTACATCTTGCAAACGGAAATCTGACAACCTGGAAGGGTAACTACAGTCGATTTTGGGAGCAGTATTCCGAATTCAGAAAACAGCAGGAAGCCACATGGCAAAGGCAGCAGGAAAAAAAGCAAAAGACGGAAGATTTTATTCGAAAAAACATTGCCGGCCAGAAAACAAAACAGGCTCAGTCCAGAAGGAAACAGCTGGAAAAACAAGACTTTGTAGAGCGCCCAACCTCTTCCAGCCAAACTTTCAAGCTTAAACTGGAATGTAATCAACGTAGTGGAGCTGTTGTTCTGGAGACTCGCGAAATCAGTTTCGGGTATAACAACCAACCACTGTTTGCCGATTTGAATCTTATGTTCCACAGAGGAGACAGGGTTGGAATCATAGGCCCAAACGGATGCGGAAAAAGTACACTGCTGGATCTTCTGTCTGGAAAAAGGCAGCCTGAAAAAGGGGCCGTAAGCTGGGGGCACAATGTAGATATCGGGCTTTACGACCAACAGCTATTGGGAGTAACCGACAGCAATACGCTCTTTGAAGAAATTGTAAAATTTTGGCCAGGAGCAGCAATAAGCCAGATAAGAAGTTTTGCAGGAGCATTTGGTTTTGGTAGCGACATGATCGATCGGCTTGTTGGCAGGCTGTCGGGCGGTGAACGAGCCAGGCTTTCTCTGATGAAGCTGATTAAAGGTGGACACAACACACTGTTTTTAGACGAGCCCACTAACCACCTGGACACAGACACAAGAGAGTCGTTGGAAAAAGCGATAGTAGAGTTTGATGGAACAGTAATTGTGGTGTCACATGATCGTCGATTTCTTGATCACACCGTGAACAAGCTTTTCGTTTTTGACGAGACGGCAGAAGTGAAGTTTCACGCAGGCAATTACAGTGACTATATTGCAACCAGAAAAGAACAGGTAATTAATACATCGACCCCAAAGGTAAAAAAACAAAAACCGGCTAACACGGGGCTGAGTAAAAACGAGATTCAGCGTCGGCAAAAACTGATAGAAAATTGTGAAGCCAATATAGGAGACATTGAAAAAGAGCTTGAAGAAATCATGAATGCAATGTCGAATCCAGAAACAACCAACAAAGACAGAGAAGCTCTTGGTATAAAAACCGGAGAGCTACACCAAAAATTAAGTGAAGAAATGAACAAGTGGGAAAAGCTGAATGAAGAAATCGACGGATAGTAATCAGGAGTTAAAACAAGTAGCAGTGCTGGTTGGAGTGGACCTTCCTCTTCGTTTTGGCAATATGCTTGGTGGTGAATCAGACCTCGCGGAACTTGCGTTGCTTGCAAAAACGGCTGGCGCTAAAGTTGTCGGACAGGTTCATCAATCTAGACAAAAACCGGATGCAGCAATATTTATTGGCAAAGGCAAGCTTGAGGAGTTGCGAGGAGTTTGTGCTGGCACGGGTGCAAATATGGTAATTTTTGACAACGAACTTTCTCCAGCTCAGGGCAGGAACCTGGAAGAAGCGCTTGCTCATGAAGAAGAACAAATATCGGTACTCGACAGAACAGAATTGATTTTAGACATTTTTGCGGCTCACGCAAAAACACAACAAGCAAAACTCCAGGTTGAATTGGCTCAAACTCAATACATGTTACCGCGCCTGACAAAGCTGTGGTCACACCTTGATAGACATGCTGGAGGAATCGGAACCAGGGGACCAGGTGAAACCCAGCTGGAAACAGATCGCCGAATTGTTGGAAAAAGATTATCCAGACTCAAGTCAGAACTTAAGAACATCGCCGAGTCACACAAGGTGCAAACAAGCAGGCGAAAAGAACAATTTAAAGTAGCGCTGGTTGGTTATACAAATGCCGGAAAATCAACCCTGATGAAAGCAATCAGTGGCAGCGATGTGTTTATCCAGGACAAATTGTTCGCAACACTCGACGCAACAACCAGGCGAATCGAAATTGATGAGCGCCACCAGTTCTTGCTTACCGACACCGTTGGTTTTATCAAAAGACTTCCACACAATCTTGTTGAGAGCTTTCATGCGACACTTCAGGAAGTGGCCGACGCGGATCTGTTGATTCATGTTGTTGACGCTTCAGACGTAAGCCCAGCAACACAGATAAGCGCAGTATCTGAAGTTCTTGCATCTATCGTTGAAGAAGACCACCCAACGGTCATGGTGTTTAATAAAACCGACCTGCTGGATGAAGATGCGAGACAAGACGTGACAGCCCGCTTCAGGGGAGACTATCCAGAAGCTCTCTTTATATCTGCACTTGACGGAAAAGGGCCAGCAGAAGTTAGAGGCGCGATCGAACGAGTATTGTTTTCAGGAGAAAAAATCTACAAACTTCAGGTTCCTCTTTTTAGAATGGATATTGTAGCAGTATTTCACAGAACAGGTTCTGTATTTGAAGAAGAGCACAACGAAAAATACTGCACAGTTACAGTCAGGCTCCCGGAGCCGGAATTAAACAAGCTGCTTGGCAAAGAACCTGAAATAAAAATTCTGGAAAAATCATAGGAAGGTTTTTTTGCGCAAGCTTTTTAAAAATAGAAGTTTTCTGTCAATATGGACGGCATCAATAGTGTCCGGACTTGGCGACAAGATCGCAATTATTGCGTTTTTCTCGTTGATTATGGATAGAACCGGCTCTGTTGCTAATCTTGGTCTACTGGCTGCCGTGCAAATAATTCCAGGAGTTTTGCTGGGGCCTGTTGCAGGTGTAATAATAGACAGGTGGCGCAAAAAAGGCGTTATGGTCTTAACTGATATTTTCAGCGCTGCTGTTGTATTTGTGATCCCGTTTGTTGAATCTCTTCCCACAATTTATTTATTAGCCGCACTGCTTTCTATTGGCAGACAATTTCACAGCCCGGCCCGGCTAGCACTTATGCCTGAAGTTGTTGAAGACAATCTGCTGAAAAAATCAAATGCACTGACAATGTTGACCCAAAATCTTGTATTGATGTTTGGAATGGCCCTTGGTGGAATAATTGTTGAATCACGCGGAGTTAACTCAGCATTTTTTGCCGATTCATTAACATTTGTTTTTTCTGCAATAATTTTGATACAAAGAAGATTTGTCTATCTGGAAGTTGAAAAAGTACCCCAAAAAGTACAGAAGTTCTGGAAAGACCTCAGTTTTGGTGCGACACACCTGCTTGGAAATCCTCGGCTCCGATTCGCCGTAATTTTTCTAGGCACAGTAACAATGGTCACAGCAATGCAGCCACCACTTGTTTTTGATTTTGTAAAAAATATTATGATGCAAAGCGAAAAAGAAATCGGCTTTATTTTTGGAGCTGCTGGCGTTGGCGGTATTATTGGCGCCCTTATTGCTGGTGCGGCAAGAAGCAAATCGAATCCACTTACATTGATAACAGTATTGCTTGCAATTGACGGCGTATTGCTTGGACTTTTTGCAGTTAACAGAAACCCGGCGATGGCTATTTTATTATTTGCCTGTTTCGGTGCAATCAGTAGCGGGCTTCAGGTTAATCTGGCTACCTTCCTACAGAGGGAGACCGCGGAAGAAATACGAGGCAGAGTTTTTGGTTGGCTCACACCAATGATTGGTCCAATCACTTTATTCTCTGTTTTAGTTGGTCCAATAGTAGCGTCCAGAGTAGGCGTTGTGCCGGTTTTGATTGCCGCTGGTGTGGGTGAAATTTTGTTTGGAATTATTGGTCGAATTTTCGTTCCAAAACCTGCTATCGATTCTTGAAAAACAGCCAACTTCCTGCCACATTTAACAGATAACCAAATCTGTCACTCAGGAGGACACAATGGGCATCAAGATTAATCTCCACAAATCTCCACCAGCACCACCGGCGGACGATAACTACGGTTTCGGTACAACATTTACTCCCCACATGTTTATGATGGAATACAGTGACGGTAAATGGGGAGAGCCAAGCATTGAGCCTTATGGAAATTTATCGCTGGATCCGGCAGCAAAAGTTCTTCACTACGGACAGGAAATTTTTGAAGGGATGAAGGCCTATACAAATCCCAAAGACAGATCGGTCCACATGTTCCGTCCCGACATGAACATTAAGCGCTTCAATAAATCGTGCGCCAGAATGTGCATGCCACAGGTTGATGAAGAGTTGTTTATGGAAGCCCTGCATACTCTTATTGATCTGGACAGAGACTGGACCCCAGAATCACCTTCCGCGCTTTATATTCGCCCAACAATGATTGCTACACAGGCCAGTCTCGGAGTAGTGGCTGCCGATAAGTATCTATTTTACATTTTAATAGGACCAGTTGGTTCGTACTTCGCTGGCGGCATAAAACCGTTGAAGCTCAAGGTTGAAGAAGAATTTGTACGAAGCGCTAAGGGTGGAGTTGGTTTTGCAAAAACAGGCGGCAACTATGCTGCGTCATTGCTTCCAATCAAGCGCGCAAAAGACGAAGGATTTGACCAAATTATATGGCTCGATGCCGAGTCGAGACTAACGGTTGAAGAAATGGGAGCAATGAATATTGCTTTTGTTTACGCTGATAAAATTATTACAGCTCCGGTTGGTGATACGATTCTAAATGGCGTGACCAGAGATTCTGTTGGTATACTATGTGGCGATTTTGGTTATAACTGGATCGAGACTCCGCCAATAATCAAAGAGATTTGTGACGATGCTGAAAGTGGTAAACTGCTGGAAGCGTTTGCGTGTGGAACTGCTGCGGTAGTTACCCCGATAGGCAAAATTCACTATGGCGGCAAAGAATACACTATAACCGGCAATACAGAGGGACCAGTAACAAACAGGTTGCGTGAGACCCTTTGCTCAATTCATACCGGCAACAGCGAGTTTCATCCAGAATGGGTAACTAAAATATCAACCAGCTAGACTCTGGATAAGTATCGACAAGAGCTTTTATTCAAACAGGCCGCAAGAAAGCGGCCGGCGGTGAAATTGAATAGAAATAATAGCCCCAACTGCCAAACTTGGATTGCTTCATCCATGGTAATTACTTATGATTAAAGGCAACTGCGTTTGTATTTAGCTCGGTGGCTGAGTATTTCTGTCTACTTGCGACAAGCAAACGACTCGACATGAGATTTATCTGTGTTTAGCCCGGTCTGATGTTTTGAAAATATTGGACGGAGGAGACCCATGAGCAGAGTTTTATTAAGCAGACTTGTTCTGTTATCAGTATTTGTTTTAATCCTTGGCGGCTGCGGCGATGAGTCTGGTAGTCCAGCTTCAGCACCTCCGGGAACAGTTACAATTTCTGTATTAATTGCCCCAGAAAATGTTAGCGCAAACTGGGAGCTATCTGGTCCAGGTGAATATTATTACCAGGGTTCCGGTGATGAGTCTGTTACCAACATAAATTCAGGCGAATATTTGTTCACTCCAGGCGATGTCCAGGGAATGGTGACACCAAACCCTCAAACTGCATGGATGGATGGTGGAGAAACGAAGCTGTTTACAGCAACCTATATAGAGCAAGAGATTGCTCCACGTGAAATTACAATGGTTGCGATAGATGGAGGATCATTTGAGATGGGTTCTCCGGAGTCAGATATTTATAGCGATACGAATGAACGCCCACAGCACATGGTTACAATTTCTTCCCTGTTGGCTAGCGATGCAGAAATAACCGAATATCAGTTTTTCAACATAATGTCCGATGGTTTTGAGGAGTTTTCCGGCTGTGCAGATTGTCCTGTGATCACAGTTACTTTTTTAAATGCAATTCAATTTTGCAATGCTCTTTCAATCATTGAAGGACTTGAGCCCGCATATGACTTTTATGGTGAAGAAATTCAGTTTTTCACTGAAGCAAATGGTTACAGGCTTCCAACAGAATCTGAATGGGAATACCTGTGCAGGGCTGGCAGTGAGACAGTTTTGACAAACGGAGACCTTTCTGTCTGTTGTGATCAATATGATGAAAACCTGGACGCCGTTGCGTGGTATGGCTATAACGCCGGTGAAACTGTTCATCCTGTTGCCATGAAAGAAGCCAATGCATTTGGCTTATATGATGTGCACGGAAACGTCAGGGAGTGGTGCTGGGATTGGCTTGCTGATTATAGTGCTGACCCTCAAACAGATCCAACAGGACCTGAAACAGGCAGTTATAAAACTGTTCGCGGCGGATCGTGGAACAGTGGAGCAAATTTATGTAGAAGCGCTAAAAGAGTTGGCATGGGACCAGGATGGTCAGACTTTGAAACCGGATTCAGAATTGTCAGATCAAGCAACTAGGTTTTGAACCGGAATATACCGGATATAAAGGGAGCGATTTCGTATGAAAAATACTCAAAGCAGACAATTGGCCGTTTTGGCGATTTTGATAATTGCTTTGCCGACAGTTGTATTTGGGGCTATTGGCAGTCGGGATTTTTGGCAAGGCGACTACACGCTACAGCCAGGGGTTCAAGGCTCCGTCGATGCAATTGTCCAGTTTGAGGACAATCTTGTGCTTGGTGGTGAAATTGTTGCTGCCGGAAACACAGTTGTCAATAGCATCGTGTTCTGGACTGGAACTGAATGGATTCATCCCGGTGACGGACTTGATGGTCCAGTAAACGATTTGATTGTTTTTAACGAAATGCTTTATGCAGCGGGCGAGTTTTCCCATGGTGTGGCTGTTTGGAATGGTTCAACCTGGGATGCTGTTGATGAAAATATATCAGGAACTGTGAAAAGTCTGGTTGTTTATCATGACGAACTGGTGCTTCTGGGAGATTTTTCGGTTGATGGGATAGACAATTGCGCAAGCTGGTCTGGTATTGATTGGACCGGATTTGAAGGAAATCTTTCTGAACCATGTGTTGATGGTGTTGTTTTAAACAATATTCTCTGGATTGCATCAGATGACCTTTACGCGTTTGACGGTGCTGGTTGGGCTACATATGAGTTTGAGGGAACAATCAATGCTGTTGCCGCTATTGATGAAAAGCTTATTGTTGGTGGTAATGGAATATATCAGTCAGGTGAATCTTTATTTGATTCTGCAGCATATGATGGTCAAGAATGGGCGGCCCTTCCTACCTCTGGTGGTTACTCAATCGTAGATTTGTTTAAAACATCCTCCAATGAATTGTATTATGCTGCTTCGGAAGATAATCCGGGGCCCCAGGGACAATCTAAATTTAAAGTTGGAAAACACTCTATTGCTGGCTGGTCTACAGTTTTGGATACAGGAGTGCTTATTTTCGGACAGCCCAACACTTTGGGTGAGTATAATGGAGAACTGGTTGTTGGTGGACAATTTGACAGAGTGGATAATATTCTAACGAGCAATGTAATTGTTGCCGGTGAGTTTTATATGTCTCCAGTTGGTCAAGCCACAAGCGGAGCCGGTGTTAGTGGCCCTGTTTATGGCATGTCTGTTTCAAATGACGAGCTGCTTGTAGCAGGGAGCTTCAGTTTTGCAGGCGCAGCTTCAGCTGGCGGCGTTGCAAGGTATAATGGATTTACGTGGAGCCCGGAAATAGTCTCACTAGTTCACTGGCAATCAGAAGATCCGAACTATAACCTGGAATCCACGTCATTGCTTCAAAAAGGCGTACATCACCTGGTGGAGTACGGGGGAACAAGTTTTGCTGGTGGTAACTTTGAATTTCAAAACCCATATGACATAAATATACAGTTTAGCAATTTGGCTACTATTGAAGGGCAGTCGTGGACAGTTTTTGCCCAAGCTCAATTTTCTGACCAGGGAATCGAAGTCACGGGGCTGTTAACGCATAAAAATCTGTTATATATTGCCGGCGCATCGGCAGACAATTTTGATACTGTTCTATATTCATGGGACGGAGCCTCTCTTGTTAATGTAACCAACGGTCTTACAGGTAGAGTAGTTGGCATAGATGATGTTGGTGATTTCTTGTATTGCGCAGTACAAACCGATGCCGAAAATGTTCGCGTTGTCAAATATGATTGCGTAGCCTGGGATGACCTCGGGTCATTTACAGGAACAGCTCTTGATATTAAAGCAATCGATGGCGCAGCATACGTAACCACGGCTGACGGTGTCTGGTTTGCTGACGGATCAGCTTCTCGCTACGGCACAAGCAACGGCCCTGTATATACAGCAGAAGTTTACCAGGGAGACCTGGTTGTTGGTGGGCTCTTTTCAGAAATCGATGGCCTGTCAACAGACAATCTGGCTCGTCTTAGCAATGACACCTGGGAGTCTATTGGTGACGTACTGGTTAACCAGGATAGCGAACCAGGATTTCACGGTGAAGGAAATGGCGTTCACTCTCTACAGGTTTACCAGGGCAATCTGATGATCGGTGGAGAATTCTATAGCGTTGATAACGCTGCAGCATCAAACATTTCTCGTTATAACGATCATGACAATTTAGCACCCGAATTAACAATAGGTGTTCACACAAATCCATACGCCAATCAGTTCATCGATATTTATCTTACTGGTGATGACACGCAATTGCTCTCGAATATGATTGAGCTCGACGTGTCGGAAGCGCCGATTTATATGGAGAAATTTGATGAGTCTGGATTTTTCTGGCGTGGTGAGTACAGGCTTTATTGGCCGGGAGATGCCTTTGAAATCAACGCCTGCGCCTGGGACGAGTCCTGGCAGACAGGATGCGTAACCTTGCCACTTTCCACAATGATGATAAGTGGTGACAATGGCGGCATGATTGCAAGTATTGATCAGCAGATGGAACTGTATTTGCCAGCAGACAGTTTCGATGGCGAGACTGTGGCCATGATCGCTCAAGGCACAGAGATGGTTGAAACTCAGGAAGGCGGAGTACAGCTGTTCCGCCAAAAAGCAAACACCATGAATACAGTTTATGATGTTCGCGGGCCAAACGAGCTTACAAAACCAGCCACGATATCTTTCCAGATAAGCGGAAACAACAGCCCTGAAGGCTGGTACATAGAGCGTGCAGATGGCACTGCTCTGGAATCTCTGGTAGACACAGAAACAAACAGAGTCAGCGCTAGAGTTACAGAACTCGGCGGATTTGTTGTAAAGTGGTCACCTTCCGCTGGTTCTCAAATTGCAGACCGCAGGTTCCTGTCGATGTCTGGAGCGGTTCCAAATCCTTTCAATCCAATGACAACAATCGAATTCGAAATCAAAGCCAACATGCATGTTTCTGCTGTTGTAATTGATCTTCGAGGTCGCACGATTGCTACTTTGTTAAATGAAGAAATTACTGCTGGATCTCACACCTTGAGATGGAACGGCAGAACAGATGGTGGCGCTCAAGCTGCCAGCGGAACATATATGGTTCAGGTTCGCACTAATGAGGGCGGCCTGGTATCAAGCAAAATGACGCTGGCTCGATAAAGCGTTACAGGAGGATAGAATGTTTATTGTAAAGAAACTGGCACTACTTTTGTTATTGCTGTTATTTGTTGCTGGATGTGGTGATGATGAATCGACAACATCACCTACTTCAAACCACCTCACTCAAGGCTGGAGCTTGTATGAGAGTGGCAACTATACTGATGCAATAACAAGTTTTGTAGCAGTATTAGAAGGCGATCCAGCAAACATTTCAGCTTTTAATGGGCTAGGTTGGACCTGGACAAAGATTGGAAATATGGAGCTGGGAAGAGACGAGTTCCAGAAAGCTATTGACAACGGCATGACAACCGCAGATCCATATGCGGGCATAGCGTTTGCAAGTATTGATATCGCACCTGCAGATTTCAATGGCGCAATTTCATCTGCTCTGACGGCTCTTGAAATTTCATCCGATTGGTCTTTTTCACACAAAACCTCTATAGACTGGCGCGATTTACGATTGGTATTGGCTCAATCGTATTTTGCTATTCATAACTATGAATTAGCCAACGAACAGGTTGTTGCTCTAGGCGGAACAGCTCAAGGCACTGATGCAGAATTGATGCTGGAAATTACAAGACTGAATGATCTTTACGCAGGCTAAATGCCACAGGAATGGTGAATAATGAATTTTAACAGGGCTACAATTTTAATATCCATTTTACTGATAATCATTATTGGTATGATTGTTGGTTGTGGAGACGATGACTCTATTACAGACATCGGCCCCAATACTGGAACTATTGGTATTTCGCCAAATCCTTCATCATTGAATGCTCCCTGGAGTATTGTGGGTCCGGACGAGTACACAAACTCAGGAAATGGTGACGCTACTTTGCGTGATGTTCCAGCTGGCGAATATACGCTAACATGGGGAGAAATTGAAGGCTGGGTAACACCGCCCGATAGTCCAAGAACATTGACACTGGATGCCGGATCTATAGTTTGGTTCAGCGGTTCTGTTTATGCTGAGGTTTCAGATCCTGGCACAGTTATCGTTAATCCGGAACCAGACAACCTGTCTGCAAACTGGGTTTTGACTTTACCAGACGGCACAACCGCCTTTGGTAGCGGAGACTCTACCTTGGTTGAAATGCCAATTGGTATTTATGAAATCACCTGGGTGGCAGAAGAAGGCTACAACTCACCAAGCGCAACACCAACAGAACTTTTTGCTAACGGTGAGATTGTTTTTAACGGAACCTATATACCAGGATCTCTTCCTGGCACAATAGAAATCACTGTAATTCCAGAAGGCCTGGAAGCAGGATGGATACTGACTCTGCCAGATAATTCCACAGTTGAAGGAATTGGTTATACTGTTTTGGAAGACATGTCTCCAGGACGGCATTGGCTTGAATGGCTCCCTGTTCAGGACTGGAATGAGCCAGCCCCTAACCCTGCCACGTTTGTGCTTTTCTCCAACGCTCATGTTACTGTCCAGAGTGAGTACTTGAATATGTTTGCTTCGATCGATGGTGGCAGCTTCCAGATGGGTGACATTGACAGCCTTTATGCGGCTGCCGATGAGTGGCCAAGACACCCGGTCTCAATAACCAACTCGTTTGAAATCGGAACATCTGAAGTGACACAAGCTCAGTATCAGCAGGTTATGGGCTACAACCCAAGCTCTAATCAAGACGACAGCGCATACCCTGTTACAAACGTGAGCTGGTATAATGCTGTTGAATTTTGTAATGCTCTTTCTATTCAAGAGGGCAGAACACCTGCTTATTCTATAAACGGAACAGACGTATCCTGGAACCAGGAAGCAGACGGGTACAGGCTGCCAACTGAAGCAGAGTGGGAATATGTTTGTCGTGCAGGAAGTCAAGCAGATTTCTGTTTTGGCGAGCTTACCAACGAAGATTGTAACGACCTGGAACTTGGTAATTATGCCTGGTACTGTAGTGCCAGCCTTAGCAGAACGCGGCATGCGTCAAAATCTCCAAATGAATTTGGTGTTTATGGTATGCACGGAAATGTTTGGGAATGGTGCTGGGACTGGTATGGCGATTACTCAGAAGACGAACAAACCGATCCAACTGGTCCTGAAGTTGGCCAGACCAAAGTTGTTCGCGGAGGCTCGCATCTGAATAGAAGTGTTGGCTGTAGAAGTTCAAACAGGGCTAGCGCAATGCCTAATGAAGATGACACCAGAAATAGTACAAAAGGCTTCCGTGTTATCAGGGCAATAGATTAAATAACTGATATTAATAATAAAAAAAGCCCCCGGATTTAACCGGGGGCTTTTTGTTTTTAATAACTAGCACTTGGCAGCAATTGCATCTGCCATTTCAGTGGTTGTGTTAGAACCACCCATGTCGTATGTACGAACATTACCTTCAGCAATAACATCGGCAACAGCTTTTTCAAGCTTGATTGCCATCTCTTTTTCACCAAGGTGATCGAGCATCATTTTTGCCGATAAGATCATTGCAATAGGATTAACCTTGTTCATGCCAACATATTTTGGTGCTGATCCATGAGAAGGTTCAAAAATCGCAACTTTTTCACCAATGTTTCCAGAGCAGGCGAAGCCAAGTCCACCAACCAGCTGGGCACAAAGGTCACTGACAATATCGCCAAACATATTTGAAGCAACCAGCACACCATAGTCTTCAGGGTTCTTTACTAACCACATGCACATTGCATCGATGTTTGTTTCCCAAAGATCGATTCCTGGGTAGTTTTCAGCAATCTTTCTTGCCTCGCGAACCATCAGGCCACTTGTCTCGCGTACAACGTTTGGTTTTTCAACAATAGTAACTGATTTGTAACCAAACTTTTTAGCATATTCAAAAGCATTGCGAACAATGTTCTGACAGCCTGCACGAGTAAATATACGTGTTGAAATAGCAATATCTTCACTATCAACAGCATCAAGTTTGCCCATCTGTTGAGGGTGAGTTTCAGTGAGTTTTGCACGAACATCTTCAGGCAGAGGATAATACTCAACGCCCATGTAAAGACCTTCTGTGTTCTGGCGGAAAACAACCAGGTCCAAACCATCTTTGAAGTTCAGTGGATTGCCGGCATACGCCTTACATGGCCGCAAGTTTGATTGAAGATTGAATTCTTGTCGTAGTCTGACAATTGGGCTGCGGTAAACTTTACCAGTTCCCTTCAGCTCAGGAATAAGTACCTCTTCAGCCTCTTCTTTAGGCATGCTTGTAATTGCTCCAAACAGAGCAGCATCAACATTATTCAGCATGTCAATTGTTCGGTCAGGAAGAGGGTTGGCTTCTGTGCGCCAGAACTCCCAGCCGATATCGCCATGTACGTATTCAGCTTCGAAACCAATTTTGTCCAAAACTACTTTTGTAGCATCCATCACATCAACGCCGACACCGTCGCCAGGCATCCAGCCAATTGTGTACTTTGCCATGTTATAGTCCTCCCAGGACTTTGTGTGTAATGCGAGCTCTATACTCACAGTGTGTATGGTCTCCCTATAAGATATATATACAGAACATTATTTCTACAAAAATATTAACAAATATATTATGGTTTGTGATAGAATCCCCAATTGCCATACATTAGTCAGCTCGCGCACATTGTGTCTGTTTTATTGAAACCCAGGAGTTCCCTGATGAAGAAGCTGCTGTTTTTATCTATTATAATTGTATCGCTCAGTGCCGTTTCGGCCACTGCTCAATTTGTAACTGCTGATGGAATAGGTGTCTATTTTGACCAGACAGACCCAGAGTCAGGTTATATAGCTACGTCAGGGCCCTTTGAGCCGGTTACTGCATACTTGCTACTCACAAATCCCAGCTCAAGCCATTTTTTCGATGGTGAATACAGAGCTGTCTCCGGGTGGGAATGCATGGTTACCGTTGGTGGAAATCCAGTTGCTGAAGTATGGGAGCTGGCCGGACAACAGCCACTAAATATTAAAATGGCGCCTGAGTTTGTTGTTGGCGTTGGAATAGAAGAACTAGCGTTACCAATCTCTGCCAACGACGCCGTGCTTCTGGCCACCTATACCTGCTATATTACTGAGGTTGCGAGCGAGGTTGCATTTAGAGTTGACCCGCTTATAGGCTCTTCGTTTGATCCCGTAGCTCCCGGTTATGCTGCGGCTCATGATTCAGGAGTGCTAATACCACTAACACCAAATGCTCCTGCTACAATAAATACAACGCTGGCAAATTCACCAACAGACGGTTCTGCTGTTCCTGTTACCAGTACTCAGATTGACCTTTCCTGGACCGACAACTCTGATGATGAATCTGGATTTGTGATTTACAGAACATTTCACGATGAAGGAATTGGTTGGGAAATAACAGAGCTGGACACATTTACTGTTGGCGTAGATGTAGCTTCTTATAGTGACATCGATTGTCTACCAAACAGCGAGTACAACTATCGTATTTTTTCACAGAAAACCATCGGCGCCGAAGAGTTTAACTCTGCTCAATACACCATTGGAATGGCAACAGCAATGGAGGGACCAACTGCGCCCTCAGACCTTGTAGTAACAGCGCAATCGGCAACGGAGTTGCTTTTAACCTGGACCGATAACTCCAGCAACGAAGACTTGTTTCGTATTTCCAGACACACTTTTCCAACAGGAACTTTTGTCGACATAGCAACTGTTGGAGTGGATGCAACCTCTTATCTGGATTCTGGTCTGGAAGCAGGAGAAACATATTATTACAGGGTTGTAGCGAGTAATGCGATTGGTGATTCAGAATATATTCAAAGCAATGGCACAACATTTTCACCTCCAACTCAGCCAACAAACCTGAACCTGACCCCGGTATCAAACAGTCAAATTGATTTAGGATGGACAGACAATTCCAGTGACGAGAACGGGTTCAGAATCTATCGCGGTATCTCCGCAGGAGACATGCCGCTACTGGCAGAAGTTGCCACCGATGTTGTTGCATATAGCGACACAGGCCTGAGCCCACACACAGAATATTTTTACAAAGTGGCATCGTTTAATGTGTATGGGGAATCTGAAAGTGGGACAATTTCTGCATCGACACTGAATAGTAATCCAACAATAGATCTTAGTGGCTTGAGTGTTGTTTTTGATGAGGACGATTCAGCAATAGTTGATTTTGCAGGATATATTAATGACAACGATGGCGACACCCTGATTTTGACAGCCACAAATAGCACAAATATTTTTGCTGCAATTGATGGCTTCAGTGTAACATTTACTGCTACTGAAAACTGGAGTGGAAGTGAAGAGCTTACATTTACAGTTGATGACCAGCAAGGCCGCGCCGTTGCTTCTGATGTAACAACGGTAGCTGTCAGCCCGGTAAACGATGCTCCAACTATCGATCTGACTTCATTGACCATTGAGTTTGCCGAAGACGGAAATACCACTATAGATTTTACGAGCTACGTAGAAGAC
>JAAESD010000306.1 GCA_024229695.1 bacterium | reverse complement strand
TACAAGTATCTGCACCAGCCATGGGGGAGAACCGGTAGCCACATACAGTGGGAATTGGAAAACCACCACAAAGGTTGTACAAGTTTGAAAGATACTCGATATGGCTTTGAACGAGAGCATCTGATGCATATCGCTCTTTGAAATTGGCAAGTTCTCTCAATGCAATCTGAGCAAAGTCCCCTTTCAAGATGTCACCCTGGTCCATGTGGATCTCATTGAAAAATCCATTGGCCTCTGAGTGCGCTGATCCAAACGTTAAGATCGAAAGACTGCAGTGTCTTTTTTTGGCACCTGAAACATGCACCATCTCTTTTCGTTGCTTGAATTGGACTTGAATAAGAGACTTAATGAAAAACAGGAAAACATCCAACAACGGATCCATTGATCTCATCACCTGGGCAGACTGATGGACGTATGAATTTATCATTTTATTGAAAACAGGAAAGAAGGTCGCATCTGCCTTTGATGATTGAAACATTTCTGTAACAGGCAAATCTTCCTTACGGATACTATGGTCACAGATAATGATGTTAGCGGATGATACCATTATGTTTG
>JAAESD010000305.1 GCA_024229695.1 bacterium | reverse complement strand
GGCTTCTAGTGATGGCGGTCTTAGCTGGGACTCTTTATGGGCAATGAGTGGAGACCAAGGAGATAACTGGTGGTCAGCTGCTGTTGATCTAAGCGCTTATTCTGGATCTATCGCTGTAAGATTCTCTGGAACAACTACAACAGGTTTTCAGAGTGACTTTGCTCTAGATTTAATACGATTCCAAGAGATGCCAATCTTTGGATGTACTGATGCGGGGGCTGCAAATTACAATGCTTCTGCAAGTGATGATGATGGTTCTTGTTTATACGCTACTACATTTAATGTAGATATGGGCTGTGTAGCTCCGGGTTCTTTCTCTTCGGTTTCTGTTGAGAGTCCTGACTTAAGTTGTTATGGCGGGTGTATTACTTTATCAGATCCTGATGGAGATGATGTTTATAGTGTTACACTAGACTTAGTGCCTGGAGCATATGTATATTTATATGCTATCGACAACAACTCATCTCAAGAAAACTTGGTTGATGACATGCTTGATGGCGGAACATGTGCTCCTTATACTGACTTCTTCTCTTATGCAAACAGAGAAATAATCGTTAGTACTTCGGCGGCTTCTGCTGATGACACTTATGGCTCTTGCGATCCTTGTGTTAGAGGGTGTACTGATTCTACTGCTAACAATTATGATCCATCGGCTGGAGTAGAAAACGGAACTTGTGAATACGACGTTACTTTTGTAGTAGACATGAATTGTTCTGGAGTAACTGCAACAACAGTTGCTGCTACTGGTCCTGCTGATAACTGGTCAGGAAACACTTATATGCTGACTGATGCTGATGGTGATGGAATTTGGGAAGGAACACACAGTGTTACTGACAACTTTATATATATGTATACTTCTGATTCATGGACTGACTCTGAATTTGCTGGTCTACTTAACGAAATGTTAAATGGAACAAATTCATGTGCTCCTGAAACTGACGGATTATCATATGCATATAGAGTTGCTTCTTCTCCTTCAACTACGGCTGATACTTGGGGTCAATGTAGTGCTTGTCCTCCGGGATGTACTGACCCTGCTGCATCTAATTACGATGCTAATGCTCAGCTAGATGATGGTTCTTGTGTTTATGCAACTACATTTAATGTTGATATGAATTGTGAGCCTACTGGTTCATTTGGATTTGTTCATCTTGAAAGCCCAGTATTTGGCTGGTGCGGTGGATGTATTCCAATGACTGATGCTGATGGTGATGGAGTTCACTCTGTAACTATTGACCTGCCTTTAGGTAACTTTGAATATAAGTATGCGGTTGATAACTGGGGAGGTCAAGAAGACCTGGTTGATGACATGCAAAATGGAGCTTCTTGTGCTCCTGTTACTGACTACTGGTCATATGCAAACAGATTAGTTGATGTAGTTGCTGGAACAGTAACTGATGATACTTATGGTTCTTGTGATGATTGTGATATGATTAATGGATGTACAGATGCTGGAGCAATAAACTACGATGCTTTTGCAACGGATGATGATGGCTCTTGCCTATTCTCAACAACATTTAATGTTGATATGAATTGCGAAACAAGCTCATTTGGATATGTTCACTTAGAAAGTCCGTCATTTGGATGGTGTGGAGGATGTGTTCCTTTATCTGATCCTGATGGTGATGGTGTTCACTCTGTAACTGTTGATCTTCCAGCTGGAAACTTTGAGTATAAATATGCGGTTGATGGATGGGCAGGCCAAGAGAATCTAATTGATGATATGCAAGCTGGAGCTTCTTGTGCTCCTGTAACTGACTACTGGTCATATGCAAATAGATTACTTGATGTTAATGGCTCTTCTACAATTGGTTCTGACCTGGTCTTCAACG
>JAAESD010000304.1 GCA_024229695.1 bacterium | reverse complement strand
TCAAATATGGTGTAGATATTGGCAGAACAGTTTCAAAGATTGCAGTTGGTGACCATCTACATGTTCATAACGTTAAAACAAAGAGGTGGTAATGATAAATTTAGATCAAAAAATCTACGGCTATAGACGTGACAATAATAGAGTTGGAATTCGCAACTACGTTGTAATCCTTCCTGTTGACGATATTTCAAATGCTGCTTGTGAAGCTGTTAGTAATAATATTAAAGGGACGATTGCACTGCCTCACCCATACGGTAGGCTGCAATTTGGTGAGGATTTAGACCTCCATTTTAGAACCATGATTGGGACAGGTGCCAACCCAAATGTTGCTGCAGTTGTTGTCATAGGAATTGAGCCAGGCTGGACTCAAAAAATTGTTGATGGCATTGCTGCAACTGGTAAACCAGTTCAAGGCTTCTCTATTGAAAAGAAGGGTGATATTCAAACAATTGCTGACGCCTCTAAAGCGGCTTATGACATGGTTCATTACGCTTCAGGGCTTCAAAGAGAGCCGTGCGATATCAGTGAAATCTGGGTATCAACTAAATGCGGTGAATCAGATACAACTTCAGGATTTGGAGCAAACCCAACAGTTGGAAATGCATTTGATAAGCTTTATGAAAAACAAAGCACCCTACTTTTTGGTGAAACATCTGAGATTACAGGTGGTGAACATCTTGTGAAAGCAAGATGTGCAAATGATGCTGTTGCTGATCAATTTATGTTTATGTTTAATCGCTATCAAGACATGATTGAACGCTTTAAAACTGATGACTTGTC
>JAAESD010000303.1 GCA_024229695.1 bacterium | reverse complement strand
AGTTGAAGATAATCAACGACAACGACACCTAATTTCCCAACTTTGCTTTTTAAACGTCTCGCTTTGCCGCGAATCTCCATAATAGAAGTATTCGGATTGTCGTCAATATATATCTGGAGTTCATCAAGCATCCCAAGGCCTTGATTTATGCGTGTCCAGTCTTGATCATTAAGTTGACCATTTCTAACTTTTCTTGAATCTACTCGAGCTTCGGAACATAAAATTCGTTGACTTAGTTCTAATTGACTCATTTCCAGACTAAAAATCAATGTTGGAAGGCCGCTAATAGCGACGTTGGTAGCAATATTGAGACCGAATGCTGTTTTCCCAGCAGCAGGTCGTGCACCAATAATTACAAGAGAGTTTTCTTGTAAGCCTGACAAAAGTTTGTCAAATTCACGAAATCCAGTAGGAGTACCAATTACTTCTTTTTTTGAATCGGCAAGCGCTTCAAGACGATCTAAGTTCCCTTGAAGTAACGGACCTATTCGTGACATTGATTCGGCTGTTTGTCCTTGACCTACTTGAAAAACAAGATTTTCTGCTTCATCAACGGCTTTAACTACATCATCTGGTTGGCTATAACCGATCTCTGCTATTTCTGTTCCTACACCAATCAGTGTTCGTAACGTGGCATGTTCGGTAACAATTTTTGCATACCGAGTAGCGGAAGTTACTGCAGGGCTTCCTGCTTGAAGATCAAGTAAAAAGCTTTTGCCTCCCATTTTGTCAAGAAATCCGCGTCTGCTAAGGCTGTCCCCAACTGTGTTGACGTCAGCAGGTTCTCCCTCCGCATATAGGTCACAAATCGCATTAAAAACATGAACATGTGAAGGTTTATAAAAATGTTCAGGTTCTACTATTTGAAGGGCATCAGCAATTGCATCTCGAGAAAGAAGCATGGTTCCAAGGAGCGCCGCTTCAACATCTAATGCATGCGGTGGAACTCGTCCTGGAACCGTATTTTCAACTGACCGTTTTGTAGAACGGCTTGATGAATTTGGCTCTTCAAAAGAAAGATCATCTGGTGGATTATCTGGCACCGGCGCAGCATCAAAATTCATATTTTCAGTTGAGTCATCCACCAGTTACCTCAGATTCAAAGACGTATTACTCATTGTGGCGGAAAGTGCCTGTGAATCGCTAGGGGATATCCAGTGGATTTCTCTAAAAAACAGGGATGATGTTGTGGAAATTGAATATTTCTTGCTTTTATCAGAGACATCATAGAAACAGTGTCTCATGATTCTTCGGCAACAACCTCAACTGTTCCGGAGACAGAGACTTCTGAATGAAGTTCAATTGTGAAACTATGGCTTCCAAGATCTTTAATTAATTCAACTTTTATTTGTTGTTGATCAATCTGAGTTCCAAGTTGTGTCGATACTGCATTAGAGATGTCTGATGCTCCGACTGATCCGAAAAGTCGACCTTCATCTGAAGATTTAGCAGAAACATTAACAACGCATTCAGAAAGAGATTCAGCAAGAGCTTCAGCGCTTTCTTTATCAGCAGCAGTTTGGAGTGCTCTTTTCTTTTGCATTACCTCAGCTTGAGCAGCCATACCTTCTGTGGCTACAACTGCTAATCCTTGTGGTACAAGAAAGTTACGGGCGTAACCGCGAGCTACGTTAACGATGGTTCCTGTTTTTCCTAATCCATCAACGTCGGAACGTAACAAAACTTTCATTCGTTTATCTCCGCTTCATCTTCAACTTCAACAGATACTTGTTCATCTGAAGTTACGTAATCTTCGTAGGTTTCTCCTACTTCATCATTCGTCTGCTCTTCAGCGTTAAATGACTTTGATTCATCAAATGACTCTCGAGAGTCATCATTTCGGCGGTCACGGCGTTGTGTTGTAACTCGGCTGGTGTAAGGAATTAATGCCATTTCACGAGCGTTTTTTACTGCTCTAGCAATAACGCGCTGTTGTCGAGCATCATTACCACTTACTCGTCGTGCTTTTATTTTTGCTCGGTCTGACACAAATTTACGAAGCAAATCTGTGTCTTTGTAGTCGACATAATCGACTTTAGCAATTGTAAGCGCTGATACTTTTTTCTTTGATCGCCGTGCGTTGTCACGATTTTTTTCTCTGCGTGGTGGTCGTGCCATTAGAAGGGCTCCTCATCGGTTGGAAAGTTAGAAGAAGGTGCAGCTTGTCCTTGGTTAGAAGAAGGAGCACCGCCGTCGCTGCGTTCATTACGGGTAACGTCCGCTGATGCCCACTGTAAACTTGGTCCAACTTCCTCAGCTTGAATGTCTACTACTTGACGTTTTTCACCTGCATCGGTTTCCCAGGAACGCCAGTTAAGTCGACCCGTAACAATGACACGGTCTCCTTTATCAATAGACTCTGCAACATTTTCTGCGAGGCTTCGCCAGCAAGTTACATTGAAAAACATTGCTTCATCGTCACCATTTTGTTTACGTAAATTCCATGCAACACCAAATTCACACAGTGCAGCTCCGGCAGGAGTAAAACGTAATTCTGGTTCTCTTGTCACATTTCCAGTGATCGTAATGGAGTTATTAAATGCCATTTTCTTTTCCTTTACTTATCAGCTGAAGCATTTTCAGCTAGTAAACCACGCCGAATTGCTTCATCGTCAGGTAGTCGCATGATTTTATGTCGGATAATTTCACTTCGATCCGCTAAACGAAGAGTGTGGTCAGCGGTATCTAAACTATTTGCTTCGGTTGCTATTTCAAGAACAACGTAAAAGCCTTCGCTTTTATGGTTGATTTCGTAAGCGAGGCGGCGAAGCCCCCAAGGTGACGAATCTAGTTTTGAGACGATGCTCCCGCCTTCAGATTCAATAGATTCGATTGCTTTAGCCAAACTTGGGGCGTCTTGGCCTTCTGGTATTTCAAGGTCAGCGTCAACGATGACCATTAATTCATAAAACCGCATACTCGGTATTTACCTCCTATGGACTCGAACATGTCTTTCATGTTCGGGGCCCTCGTAAGGGCAGGGGAAACTAATTGTAAGTTCCTAGGGAACCCTCTGATGATATCTGGATAGATCCAAATCGCGTCTTTCATTTAAATATCATGCACTTTGGGTGTGACATTGTTAAAAACGTTTATTAAAAAACTTTTTATTGGTCTTATCCGGTGTAGCCAGGTTCATCGCCTCCGGTAAATAACGGCTCTTCTGGTGGTTGCGTTGTAGTCGTTACCGGAGCGGCTGTAGTTGTTGTTACCGGTGGTGTTGTGGTCGTGGTTGCAGTGGTCGGTGTTGTTGTTATGTTCGTTGTTGTTACTATTATCATTATTGTTGTTGTCATTGTTGTTGTGGTTGTAGTTGTTGTGATTGTTGTTGTTGTCGTTGTTGATGTTGGTGTTGTTGTCGTCGTTGTTGTTGTTGTTGGCGTTCTTGTTGTTGTTGTTGCTGCTGCTATTGTTGATGTTTGTGTTGTAGTTGTTATTCTTGTTGT
>JAAESD010000302.1 GCA_024229695.1 bacterium | reverse complement strand
TTGGAAACAATTCTCTGTCGATACCACGCCAGCTCCTGATCAAGAGGCAGTGAAGCCACACCGGTCTTGAGTATGCTCAGCCACAAGGCATAATCCTGTTTGCGTCTCATGTCGGGCATATAAAACTTACCGATTTTTTCACAATCATACATGGCCGTAAGGCAACTGATTTCAGTTCGTTTAAGCAGATCTCGATACGAAACCGGAGAGCTGCTCACATGGTATGTTGATTTGATCAGAGAACCGCCCTCATCCATGTAGCCGTATGATGTATGGGAAAAAGAAGCATCGTGTTTTTGCATGTAGGCGACATGGATTTCCAGCTTCTGAGGGTGCCAGATATCATCACTGTCCAGAAACGCGATGTACTTTCCTGTCGCCAGTTTTATTGCAACATTTCGGCTGGGACCAGCGCCCAGGTTTTCCTTGTTATGGAATAATTTGATTCTGGGATCTTTATCAGATTCTATTTGAACTATTTCAGCAGATTGGTCCTTATTACAGTCATCTACAATCAACATCTCCCAGTTTTCATATGTCTGCTTTTGTACAGAAGCTATTGTCTCAAGAATAAATTCCTCGGAGTTATAGAGAGGCGTGATTATTGATACAAGTGCACTCATTTACCGTTACTTCCAATGGTCATTGCTGCTCGAATCTTTAAAACAGTTCGAACAGATAAAATGACAGATACACCCAACAGGAACAGGCCGATGAACGCATCCCATCGATCTGAAAAAATCAGCATTCCGTAACCACCACAAGCACAGACAACCATACCGGCAGCATATCGAGTTGTGATTTGTTCATGAGTTGCACCCGCAACCATAACTCGCTGATACAGGTGGCTGCGGTGAGGCCTGAAAGGGTTGCGCTTATGAATAATGCGATTGACCAGCGTGTAGGCGCCATCATAAAGAAATGGCCAGATGAAAAGTAAAGGTGTTGCAATAGTGACCTGATCAGCGGCGGGACCTTCAGCAGCCCGCAACACCATCAACGCCAGAAGAAAGCCGGCAGGCAGGCTGCCAACGTCACCCATGAAAACTTTGGCAATCGGGAAATTATATTTTAAAAAACCAAGCGCAGCTCCTGCAACAAGTGCTCCAGTGAACATCAGCTGAGCGTCGTTTGTGCCAATCCCGAGAATAGAAAACGCAACTCCGGCAAATAGAATCTGCGAACCGGCAAGACCATTTGCGCCATCCATAAAGTTGAAGATGTTTGTAAATCCAACCAGCCAGAGCCAGGCAAAAACCCATCCGGAAAATCCAAGAACATGTTCAGGGACAAACGGGAAATCAAAAGTGGTTAACGGAATTCCAGAGAACCAGATTGCAGCAGCGGCAATACCGCCCTGAATAATAAGCTTTAGTAATGGGCTGAGGTTTTTTTGGTCATCGTCAAACCCAAGAAATGCAAGAGTGATAACTCCACCAAGAGCAGCAAAGATAAAACCATCGCCATCAACTAAATTCAGAAATAAACCTGCAATAATTCCTATAGTCCAGATTCCGACAATACCAATTCCACCACCCCGTGGAGTTGGGGCAGTGTGACTGGATCTTTCATTGGGAACGTCCAGAACGTTGCGTTTTTGGAGCTGTTTTATGATTAGTGGCATTGCAGTCAAGTTTGCAATGCTGGCCACGGTAAAAATAATCAGCGCTGAGATTAGCACGTATACTCTCCAAATTGTGAAAAAGCGACTCAGGAATTATCATCTACATTGTGTATCTTTGCAAGAAATGGTAGACTGAAAATGAAAATATTCAACTGGAGGCTCTGATGTTTAAAAAAATTGCAATGCTATTTGTTTTGTTTCTTGTCGGTTGCTCAGGAGGTCCTTCTGCGGACTCACAATTTGAATCGATGGCAACCGATTGCCTTTCCACAATGCGTGAGCTGTCTCCAGAGTGGTCAACCAGCCTTGGTGATCATCGATTTGATGACAAAACAACCGATTATTCTCTGGCCGGCTTCCAGACAAGACGTGATTTTGCCCAAGATTATCTGGATTCACTAGGAGAAATCAATCGAGATAAACTTTCCGATGTAAACCGGATTGATTTGGATATCCTGTCCAACCAGCTGGAACTGTCCATTTTTCAGCACGACGAAATTGCAGACCATAAGTGGAATCCACTTGTCTACAACCCTGGTGACGGCATTTACACACTGCTTGCTCGTGATTTTGCACCACTATCGGAACGGCTACTATCTGTAAAAGCAAGGCTGGAACAGCTGCCGGCAACCCTTGAAGCAGCCCGGGTTAACCTGACAGAAAATCCACCAGAGACTCACACTAAAAGAGCTATAGATCAGAATGCTGGAAACATAGGGCTGATACTGGATGACCTGGGTGAGTTTTTGAAAAACGAACCTGAGATGAAACGCGAACTGCAATCGGCAAGGTCTGCAGCGATTGCTGCACTTGAAAAACACAGTGTCTGGCTTGAAGAAGAATTACTCCCCAGAAGTGACGGAGAATTCAGGTTGGGTGAAAAGAAGTTCAGGAAAAAACTACGTTATACTCTGGATTCAGATTTGACGTTGGAAGAAATTCTGGAAGCTGCCTGGACCGATTTGGAAAAAACACAACGCAAAATGTATCTCCTGGCAAAACCTCTTTATGCAGAACTATATCCAGAAGCAGATTTGCCAGAAAACAGAGAACTTATAAAACAGGTAATGGACAGGCTTGCTGAAGA
>JAAESD010000301.1 GCA_024229695.1 bacterium | reverse complement strand
GGGCCAAGAAGAATCAAACTGGTTACAAGAGCTTTGGGTGTAGAAGATGCCAGCTACAATGTGACAGTAAAAATCGATGGCAAGTTTGAGCTGATGCGTAACATCGAAACCAGTTACCTGCAGGATAACTATTCCGAGCTACGCAGGGTTTATATCGATGTTCCTGCAGGAAAACATACTCTTGAAATTTCCAGCGACGAAAAAATTGCATTGCGTGTTTTCAGAAGCGCAAAGAAAAAGAAAAATGTAATGGTTGCTCTGGCACCGGAACGGTTCAGTGAGCTTGCCAGATTGCAATTTGAAAGCGGTTCGCAAACTGTTTACTATCGCTTTAATGATGCAAACCCGTTGCAGTTTGTTGTGACCGGTCCAACAACTCTGGAAGTTTGGACCAGACTTGATTTTGCTCATACAATGAGTGGCTCTAATAATTATGAGATTGATGTTCTGCGTGACGGTAAGTCATGGCGGAACTTTCACTTTGATACACAAAAACTCAGTGGTGCGGTCTATGTCAGCAACCCTGAGCTTTTACCCGGCAGTAGAAGGACAATTCGGATTGCAGTGCCTGCGGGCAGACATAGATATGAATTAAAGTGTGCAGGTCCACATGGTTGTGGAGTAACTGCTCGCATAAGGATACCTGAAAAAGATCTTAACCCAGGGAAGAAATGAAATTGAACCGACAGAAACTAACGGTTCTGCTTGTGTTGCTTTGTGTCACGATGATGATTGCAGCCCCAGCTGAAGCCAAAAAGAAAAAGAAGAAAAAGAAAGCAAAGCCGAAATGGAAGACGACCATGCAAGTTGGTCTGGAAACCATTTACGACAGTAACTTTCTTCGGTATTCGGAAGACTATCTTGAAGATTTTGAAAGCGGCATGCACTCATCGAAATACAAGATGGATCATCAGTACAGTCTGATTGCTGCACCAAGTTTCAGAATTCAGACTGAGAAGAAACTTCTGAGTGTTGGTAAAACCAGATTCATATTTAAATACAAGCTCTGGAAATATGAGCAAGATGTAAAAACTAATATGGGTTTTGATTATTACATCAGACAGTATCTGCCAGGTGGTACAAGTGTTGAGTTGAAATACAACTACGCACCAAGTCAGTACATTCGTGAACTTTCTGACCACCCGGTTGCAGAGCCTCACAGCGCACCGGTTATTTACGATGAGTTCCGTTATGTCAGAAATCAGTGGAATCTCTATTACAGAGGAAAACTGAACAGCAGAATGAGTTACAAGTTTGACTTGAGCCACGCTCTGAAATATTACAACCAGATATTTATGGAGAACGACATAAACGACTGGGGAATTCGTACAACTCTGTCCACCAAGCTTACAAAGAAGTGGACTTTGGCTTTGGACTACCAGTATCTGAATGCCGATGCCAGAGGATACGACCAGATAACTGAAAATGCTGAAAACAGCAATGATTCCAGCCCGGGTTACAAACGAGATATGTTCCAGGCTGATTTGAACTGGAAACCGAGCTGGAGTAAAAAACTGTTTGATTCAGTTAGTGTCAGAGCAAGATATGCAGTCGCATATTTCACATCGACAAAAAGTCTTGAAGAAGACCCTTACCACGTTGGCCGTAAAGACAATGTCTACACTGGTCAACTCAGGTTCAGCAAAAAAATTAATAAGAGTATGAGTGCAAGCTACGGTTTTCAGCGCTCATATAGAGAAGTCGAGTCACCATGGCACGGCGATATTTTTGAAGACAAAAACTATGACCAGGACCGTTACTGGTTCGGGTTGACATACACCCTGTAAGGAGCAGAGATGACCTTTCGCAAGATAACTTTGTTAGTGATGGCACTGGCAGTCCTGGTTTCAGGCTGTGGTCGTGAAGACCTTTTCGAGTTGCCACATACTCCACTTCATCAAATCAGTTTTATCGAGATGCCTTCAAGTTGTGATGGCATTACATCGATGGGTAACTACGCCTATGTTGCTGGCGGTGAAGCTGGACTTGAAGTTCTGGACATCACTGATCCAGCCAACCCTGAGCTGATTGCAATTTACGATACCAATAAATACGGTGAAGGTATTGAAGTGGTCCGTATCATGGATAACGACCAACTTTGGGATGTTGCAGTTGTTGTTGAAGCAACAGAAGGTCTATCGACATACGATATTACCGATCCTGCAAATCCTGTTTCTTTTGAGCAGGGTGGCGGTGCATATGATGCACAAAAAATCTTCATCGAGCCAGGTGATGATCCTGGTGACCCATACATCCTATACATGGCAGACAGCTGGCGTGGGCTTCGGATATTCCGATCAGTTCCTGGTACACCAGGAGCGCACACTCAGTTGCTGAATGCTGAAGAACCTCGTGGTTACACTAAAGATGTTGTTGTAAAAGATGGCGTTGCTTATGTCGTAGAAAACGAGATGGGTGTAGCGGTTTACGATGTTTCAGATCCTGACTTTCCTGAGCTTCTTCCACAATGGACAGATACTTATGGTAATGCGTTGGGTATCGATATTGCAGGAAACTATATCTACATCGCCGATGGTGTTGAAGGTATCGTAATTATGAAAATCAACGGCACTGATGCTCCTGAAATTGTGGCATCGATTGATCTGCCGGCATATAGCAGAAGTATTACAGTTCGCAACGGTTGGGCACTGATTGCTGCCAGCGATGGCGGAGTTCATGTTATTGACGTAGCTGATCCGGAAAATCCTGTTTACTCAGGTACGGTTGAAGCCGGTTTTGCACTGGACTTGTGTGTAACTGACAGCGGTCATGTTCTGGTTGCTGATCGTGACGATGGTGTCTTTGTACTTGGTGGCCTGGATCTGGTTGTAGATACAACAGCACCTGCAAAAATCAACTCTCTGGAAGCTGAAGCGTTGAGTTTCACAAAAGTTGAGCTGAATTGGTTTGCAACCGGCGATGACGGTTTGCACGGTAGAGCTACAAGTTACCAGATTAGATATCTTGATACTCCTATAGAAAACGATGCTGACTGGGAAGCTGCAACAGTAGTTGAGAACGTACCAACTCCGGAAGTTCCAGGAGTAAATGAGACTATGGTTATCGACCTGTTTTCTGCTGGCGAAACTTTGAACTTCTGTGCTCGCGCAATGGATGATCAAGGGTACTTGTCAGCTATTGGCAACAGCTACGAAGTAATAATGCCTGAAGGTATTTTGCTTCTTGGTGGTGTCGATCAGGACGTAGCTCCTGCTCAGCATGAGTTTGTTTTTGAAGTTGTTTATTTCAATTCTGAATCTCGTGATCCGGAAACCGCAAATCTTTATGTTGGTGCTAGCATTTATGAGATGGAATACGTCGAGGGCGATAATTTTACCGGCGCAACTTACCGTAAGTCGCTTTACATGGACCTTGGACAGTACCACTACTTCTTCGGATTTAATGATGGCCAGGGGTTCTCTTCACAAACAGAGGGGCAACAGGTATCAGTTCTGACTCGATACTTCTATGATATGGGAAGTCCTCTGGACGAAGAGGGTCGTAACGATGATGAAGTTCTTCACACAGCAGGACTTCGTGACTCACTTGTCTGTTCTCCATACGAAGTAACTCAAGCAGAGTGGGTGGCAGTGGGAATGACCAACAATTCAAATTTTGTTGGCGACAACCTGCCTGTTGAAACAGTGACCTGGGCTCAGGCACTTGAGTATTGCAATGCTCTGTCTGTTGCTGATGGATTTACTCCTGCGTATGACGGAACTGACTGGGATAGAAATGCCGATGGTTGGAGACTGCCAACTGAAGCAGAGTGGGAGTACCTGTGCAGAGCAGGCTCAACAACTCCTTACAACGGTGAAAGTATTGATGACCTTGGCTGGCACGACGGTAACTCAGGATTCCAGACTCATCCCGTCGGCGAAAAGAATCCCAATGCATGGGGACTTTATGACATGCACGGCAATGTTCGTGAATGGTGCTGGGACTGGTACGGAGATTACACTGAAGGTATCGAACTGGATCCAACCGGCCCACAGTCCGGAGTTCAAAAAGTAGTCCGTGGTGGTAGCTGGCATTATCTGGCTAGAGAGTGCAGAAGTGCTGCGCGTGGTGTTTATTATCCGGGATCAGCTGATGATTTCATCGGCCTCCGAGTAGTTCGAAGCGTTCAATAGGAGAGTCAATGCGTTTTACATTCATAGACAGGTTCCGTGGAATGATTGGTGTCATGATGGCACTTGGTCACAGCAATTATTATTTCAATGCTGCGTGGCTGAGCCTGGATCCACTTGATCCATTTTTCGATAACACTGGTCAGTTCTGGTTACGATACATGGGCTATCTCTGTGCCCCAGGTTTCCTGGCAATGAATGGCGCAATGGTTTACTGGGCATACAAACGACGCATCACTCACGGCTTGTCACACGCACAGGCATCGTGGGAACTGATTCAACGTGGACTGTTCCTGATTGTAATGCAACTTGTCTGGGTTAACTCAAGTTGGAGTGGATTGGCAAGACTGAGACTTGCTCACTTTGGTATTATTGCAACCATCGGTACATCGATGATATTGCTGACTCTGATTGTTCGATGGAAATGGTGGCAACGCGCAATTCTGGCAGCTGCCCTTTTCATAGGCCAGCCGTTCCTGCTGAAAATCAGTTACGATATTGATGGTCCGTGGCATTACCTGAACCAGTTTCTTTTCGATGCCGGAGACTTCAACAAATACCCGATATTGCCCTGGTTCGCATTAGCAGTTGTGGGTAGCATCATGGCTCACTTCTGGTTTGAAAGATGGCAGACCGATAGCGAACGAGCTAACAAGAGTATGTTGATTGGCCTCGGGCTGACAGCCCTTGCATTGATAGTCAGACTTGGCAACGGCTTTGGAAACCTGTTTGAAACAGGCGATTTCATGAGCTGGTCATTTATGCTTGTTCAAAAATACCCACCAACACTTGTTCACCAACTCTGGTTAAGCGGAGCAGTAATTTTCTTTGTCGGCCTGATGTGCAGAATCGGAATTCATTCCAACATATTTGCATTCCTGGGCATCGTTGGTAAAGTGCCTCTGTTTTTCTATGCAGTGCATATTCCATTGCTTGCAATCTTTGCAAAACGGATGGGATATTTTTATCGCGAAGGTGCCGTTAAAGAATCACTGATTGGCTGGGTCATACTAGTGGCAATTATGTTGCCGCTCGCATACGGATTTGCAAAAGTTAAAAAGAAGTACAGGAAAAACTGGTTTATCAGGATGATTTAAATGTGTTGCAGAGCTGCACAGATTTCGGAAATGGAAGAGTTCTTTGCCTTATATGGGGTAGAGGACTCTTCTTCTGTTTTGGCCCCCAGATTTAATATCTCACCTGGAATGGAAATGTCAGTTCTCACTGGTAACAAAATTGAACCGATGCTCTGGGGTAAATTGGCCAACGCAAGATCTGAAACAGTTTATGAAAAATTTTCATTCAAGGAATCAATAAAAAGTCGTCGATGTATAATTCCGGTCAACGCATTTTATGAATGGAAAAACAAACAGCCGTACTGTTTTATGAACATCGACAAATCTATTATCTCACTAGCTGGCATCTGGAACAGAGATGGGTTCTCAGTTCTGACAACTGACCCTAACGAAACAATGAGACCAATTCATAATCGAATGCCGGTTATTCTTGATAGCAAAAAGTGGGAACAGTGGCTGGATCAGAAAACTCAGGTTCAGGAGATTTTGCAACCTGCTAGTGATGACCTGTTACGAGCATGGCCGGTTACTCCCCAGATGAATAAAACAGAGTGGGATCAGCCGGAATGCTTTAAAGAGATTGCTGTAACCGGTAGCTTATTTTAACAACGTCAATCTGCCCGCCTGCTCAAACTGATCACTTATAATTCTGAAGAAGTAATTTCCCGATGCAACTTTGTTGCCACTGTTGTCTTCACCATTCCATCTCATCTGGTGAGTTCCTTCATCCAAGTAGTTGTCTATTAAATTTGCAATCAACTGCCCAGAAATATCGTAGACAGCAACCGATGTTTTGCCAGCCCTGTGCTGAGAAAACTGAATTGTTGTCGATAGGTTGAATGGATTCAGGTAACTGTTGACATCAGAAATTATCTGTACGGGAAT
>JAAESD010000300.1 GCA_024229695.1 bacterium | reverse complement strand
ATTGTACATTTGATGATTACAAAGAGCCATTCCCGATATTTATTACGGTGAGTGACTCGTTAACTGGTAACAGCAAGCAGCTGGAAGTAATGTTTAAGGGGCCTTGATTGTGAGAGAATGGTTAAAAGCACGACCCTGGTTCTGGATCGTGCTCTTCTTTATTTTTGTTGTAGGCGCAAACGCAGCTTTTGTTGTGTTGTCAGTTATTAATAAACCGATAGTTTTGCCTCACTGATCTACTGATACTCAGCACCCAGAATTACAGATACTACAATTGCACCAACAGCAATCGGTGCTACAAATCTGATCAGGAACAGCCAGACAGGAAACTCTGAAAGTTCGCCATGTCCTTCTTCCAGCTCTGCTCTGGTTTCTCTGACAGACATAATCCAACCGGTAAACAGAGCAATTAAAAGTCCACCAACTGGCAACAGCCAGTTCGATGCCAGATAATCCATCGTTCCAAACATTCCAACTGTTGTTTCTTTTCCAAACAGGTTGAAGCTGGAAAGTTTGCTGTTAGCTCCAAGACTCAAGGCGTTCAGTGATCCAAATACAAATACGGTAATGGCAACAGTCAATGCTGCTCTTTTACGTGACCACTTCAACTCATCTATAGAGTAACTTGAGATAACTTCCAGCAAACTGATGGTGCTTGTCAGTGCTGCAAATGCGACCAGGAAATAGAACATCGTCATGATGAAATTTCCACCAGGCATTTTTACAAAAACAGTAGGCAGAGTAGTGAAAAGGATGCCAGCACTTTTGCTAATCTGCATGTCAGGGTTACTGAAGATAATTGAGAACATTACAATACATGCCAGAATTGCTACAAGCGTATCGAGCAGAGTAATCTGCATGGCAGCTTTTGGAATGGAATCGGTTTTGCGCATGTAGCTTCCATAAGTCAGGATACATCCCATACCCAGGCTCAAGGTGAAGAACGCATGACCCATAGCTTCAAGAATAGAACCACGATTCAGAGCAGAGAAGTCAGGGTGGAAAAGGAAATTCATAGCTTTTTCAAAACCGGCAGTTGATGTTGCATAGAACGCCAATGAGACAAGAATCAGCATTAGAATCGGCATCAGGGTTTTCGATACTCTTTCTATACCACGCTTGACTCCAAAAATCACAGCGGAAGTTGTGAAAGACATGAATATAAAGAGGCCAATTATCTGCTGAGTGCCGTTTGCTGTATAATCACCAAAGAATGTATCAAGTTCTTGAGGAACCGCTGCCATATTGCCAAGTTCACCAGAAAGCGACATCACAATGTATCGCAAAGTCCAGCCAGCAACCACAGAGTAGTAGGAGAGAATTACAAATCCAGCAAGAACGCCCAGAAACCCCACTGGAGACCATAGCTTGCCACCAAGTTTATTGAATGCTCCAACTGCATTGAGCTGAGTCTTACGACCAATCAATGTCTCTGCCATCATTATCGGCAGACCAACCAGCGCGATTGCAGCAATGTAAACCAGAACAAATGCTCCGCCATTATTTTCATAAGTGATGTACGGGAATTTCCAGAGATTACCAAGTCCAACAGCAGACCCTGCCGCTGCCAATATAAATCCAAGTTTACCACTCCACTGTCCACGAGACTGAGACATCTGTTTCTCCTTGAGAAGGTTCAATTGTCTGGAGAGACTATATATATAGTTGGGAATCGTCAAGAGTCTACAGTACCAAGGACGATTTCACCTTCCTGATGCCGATGATTGTGGGGTTAGGTGAACTCCAGGAGGAGCACGAATCAGTCGAGAATGTAGAAAAATATTAATCAGAACTGTATAACAAACACTTGCACCCAACAATCGCGTCTGTCACATTTATATCTGGAACACCTGTTAGGTACCAATAATCTATAGGAGCCTCTCAACCTTGCGAAAACACAACTTATGGCTCACAATTATTCCAATGCTGTTTTTGGTATTTGGATGCAATGATGGCACATTAATTCCATTTAAAGAACCTGGTTTGGCTGAGCTTGCTGGAGAGTGGGAGGCCAAGAGCATTATTATTGATTCCACTGAGCAGCCATTGACTGCCGGCAATTCGTTTTGGTGTTTTTCTGATACTGGCCAATTTTGTACAATGTGGTTTATCTCAGATGGGGTCTATTCTCCAGGTCAATTTGGCCAGGTTTCACAAACAGACCTGGTGCTCTCAGATAATTTTCACGGTGAACAGGTTAAATGGCAGCTCACACTTTCAGCGAATCTCGATACTCTTCATGCATTTCTCATTGAGCCTGACTCAATTTTCGTCGATAGTTGGTTACTGGAACGGGCTACAGACGCCCCTGAGCCGATGTGCTTTTTTAATTAATTGGGCTGAAGTAATAGGATGCAGATGAAAATAAACATAAGAATAGTGTCATATGATGATCACTGCGAGCAGATCAGAGAAGTTCGTGACGAAGTCTTTATAAATGAACAAAGTGTTCCTGAAAGCATTGAGATCGATGGATTAGATCCAGATGCAATACATGCTATCGTTTTTGATAATGAAACAGTAGTTGGAACAGGGAGAATGTTGCCCGATGGACACATTGGAAGAATGGCTGTGACAGCACAATACCGGGGGAATGGAATCGGTAAACTTATGTTGGAAGCCCTGGTTGGTGAGGCTGAGAAGTTAAATATCTCTAAGGTTTGGTTGTCTTCTCAGTGCCATGCCAAAGGGTTCTATGAAAAACTTGGGTTTGTTGCAATTGGTACTATCTACAAAGAAGCTCAGATTGACCATGTTAAGATGAAAAGAGATCTCTAACAACTCGTGCAGCGGGGACTCAATCGTAATTCAAGTAGATTAACCTAGGAGCCACCATGAAATTTCAAAAACTTACTCCAAACTTTTCTGTAAGAGATGTAAAAGAAACAGTTGAATTCTATCGGGACATACTTGGTTTTAATTTAGAAATGTCGGTTCCTGTTGGAACAAGCAAGATAGAAAATGAAATCTCGAACAGTAGAGAATATGCATATGCAATGATGAGCAGGGATGAAGTATATGTTATGTTTTTAAAGGACAGCAATTTTGAAGAAGACATACCTGTTCTTCAGGGATTACCGCAAGGTGCATCAGTATCGTTCTACATCGATGTTGAAGGCTTAGAAGATGTGTACAAAAAAATTAAATGGTCTCGTTGAAATAGTAAAAGAGCTGGAAACCACATGGTACGGAATGAGAGAGTTCTACATTAAAGATTGCAATGGTTACATTCTTGGGTTTGCTGAGAAAGAATAACATGCAAATTTTGCGATTGGAGAAAAAATGAAAAACGTTACTTCCAACATACTGTTAATCGCTTTGACCGTATTGGCACTAATGACATTTGGTGTGTCAGTTTCAGCCCAGGAGATAGCAGCTACGGCTATGTGTACTATTCCTGCAGGAGAATTCACGATGGGATATGCTGAGGATACTACCGGTGAACTGTTACCTCACACCGTTTATGTATCCAGTTTTCAGATCGACAAATACGAAGTGACTAATGCTCAGTATCATGCCTTTTGTATTGCAACCGAAAGATCGATGCCAACTTTTTGGGGAAT
>JAAESD010000299.1 GCA_024229695.1 bacterium | reverse complement strand
TGTTGGACTTGGTAATCTCTGGAAATTCCCGTACATCACTTATGAAAATAATGGCGGAGCATTTGTTCTGGTTTACATTGCTGCAATCGCGCTGGTTGGTCTGCCGATAATGATGGCAGAGACATTGATCGGTCGGAAAACTCAACTCAATGCAGTTGGAGCATTCAACAAACTTGGCGGCAAACTTTGGTCGCCGGTTGGCTTTCTGGGTGTACTTGCAGGATTTGTGATTCTCTCCTACTACTCTGTGGTTGCAGGTTGGACTTTGCGATACATTGTGATGTCACTTTCAGGTGAGCTTGGCAATCTGGCTGCAATTCCACAAGATCTTGATACATTTTTTGGCGACTATACAGCAAACGGCACTCAACAGATAATTGGCCTCTCCCTGTTCATGACTTTCACAACCACTGCTGTGATTTTTGGAGTTAAACGCGGTATAGAACGAGTATCTAAAATCCTGATGCCGATTCTCCTGTTGATTCTTGCTTCATTGGCAATCTATGCCACAACAACTGCTGGCTTTGACAAGGCGATGCATTTCCTTTTCCACCCTGACTTTTCTACACTAAGTCGTGGGGCTGTGCTTGAAGCTATGGGTCACGCATTCTTTACCTTGAGTCTGGGCATGGGTTGTATCCTGACCTATGGCAGTTACATGCGCAAAACCGATTCTATCCCAAATGCTGCAATGCAGATTACTCTGCTCGATACGCTTGTTGCCATTCTGGCATGTGTTGTGATGTTCTCAATCATATTCAGTAACCCTGACATGCAGATCAGTAAAAGTGCCGGCATCCTGTTCACTACTCTGCCAACTGTTTTTGTAAAAATGCCTGGTGGAAACTTCATCATGACGATGTTCTATTTCCTTGTCGCTTTTGCCGCACTAACAAGCACCATCAGTTTGCTGGAAGTTATCTCAAGTTACTCTATTGATGAGCTGAAGTGGTCGCGCAAAAGAGCAGCTCTGACTGTTGCCTTTTCTGTATTTATATTTGGCTCACTGAACGCATTGAGTCTTGGTGCTGAAAGCAAGCTATCGAGCTTTAACCTGTTTGGCAAAGAAACAACTGTTGGAATGTTTGGAACGATGGACTATCTGGCATCGAACTGGTTGCTGCCAGTTGGTGGACTCTTGATTGCTCTGTTTACTGGATGGGTTTTGTCTGTCAGGGGAAACCGTGCAGAACTGGAAGAAGGACATGGCGATCTTCCCGCATTTCCAGTCTGGCTGTTCTTGATCAGGTTTGTAGCACCTATTGCAGTTGGCGCTATTGTAGTATCTGTAATTCTGGGTGCTGAGTATCAGTAGATCAGTGAGGTAAGACTATCGGCTTGTTCATAACTGACAGCACAACAAAAGCTGCGTTCGCACCAACAACAAATATAAAGAAGAGCACGATCCAAAACCAGGGTCGTGCTTTTAACCATTCTCTCACAATCAAGGCCCCTTAAACATTACTTCCAGCTGCTTGCTGTTACCAGTTAACGAGTCACTCACCGTAATAAATATCGGGAATGGCTCTTTGTAATCATCAAATGTACAAT
>JAAESD010000298.1 GCA_024229695.1 bacterium | reverse complement strand
GATCTCTCTCCTGTACGATTAGTCCTTTTGTCTCCATTGCTAACTTTCTTGTACGAAGTTTTCTGGCCGCATAGCCGTGCTCTTTGCAACCCACTAGTTTTCCGAGTCCTCCTACTCGATATCTTCCTTGTCCATTGCCACTTTTACCAATCTCTGGTCGGTAGCTTCTTAGTCTGTAGAACGTTTGGATTGGTTTCTTTCCATCATCTCGCAATGTTTCTGTCTTGTCTTTGCTGAAAGGAACGGTATCTGTAGGCCATACCATTTTGCTGCCTTCGGGGTGAACAGGCAGGCCGGCGGAGGTGTTGGCGCATAATTCACCAAGTCCTACAGGTACTGCTTTGCTGCCCAGTAATGACCAGTAATAATGATCTGAAGCAGGTTCACATTCTGCAGGAGCATCAACTGGATCTAGGCATCTGTTTTCTATTGCATAGAGGTAGCCTCTATAACTTGCTGGCCGGTCATTATTGAGCTCACTGATGATTCGATTGAATCCATTTGAAGCAGCTGTTTCCGCCATCTGTTGATAACTTTCAGATGATCCAATCTTGCGGGTCATCTGTTGGCGTATTAACAAACCTGTTGCGCCTGTAATCAGCACCAGGCCCATCATCAAGGCCAACAGAAGACTGATGCCTTGCTCTTCCTTGTTGGGCTTGAAGCAACGAGCAACGAGTAGGTTGCGAAGAAGAGAGGGTTTTTTCATTGGATTCATCATGATTACGATTACCAGCAAACAAGGTCTGTTGTCTTTATTGGAGTATCTGCATTACCCTT
>JAAESD010000297.1 GCA_024229695.1 bacterium | reverse complement strand
CGGCATTGGCACAATCTCGCCCAGTACAAAACTAGATGTCGATGGCACTATTAAGATTAGATCTGCACAGCAACTGCAATTTAATAACTCCGACAATACTTCTGGTGTTTCTATCCAGGCTGAAAATACTACAGGCGTTCCTGGACTGACGTTTAATACGTATGGTTCAGAAAAGATGCAGCTCGACAATTCGGGCAGGCTGTTGGTTGGCACAAGTGTTTCGTCATCTCCTGTAGGTTTTTCACACCTTGTCCAAGTCGAAGGTCTTACATCCACAACGTCTTCTCTTTCACTTACTAGGTCCGGTGCAAATTCTTCAGGAGGCACCATTACGCTTTCTTCTAATCGTTCCACCTCAGTCGGTGGATATGATGCAGCGGTGAATGGTGATATTCTTGGCCAAATCCTTTTCAATGGTGCAAACGGTACGAATCGCGCTAACTTTAGCGCAAGGATTAGGTCAGTTGCTGAAGAAACATTCTCTACAACAACTTGTGCTTCAAACCTACGCTTTGAGACATGCAAAAGTGGAGATATTGCTCCGACCGAGCGCCTGAGGATCGACAGCGCCGGAAACGTCGGCATTGGCACAAGTAGTCCTGGTGGGCCCCTTGAAATTTCAAAAGCTGGTATTGATCAAATCCTGCAAGTTTGGAGAGCCCAACTAGGCACAAACAACAGATCACTGACACTTTTGGGGCCTGTAACAGATAGCACTAGCGACCCTTTTATATTTGCAACAGGTAACTCTTTTCAATTTAGAGTTGATGCTACTGATGCACTGAAAATCCACACCAACGGAAACGTCGGCATCGGCACGATTAATCCAGCGACATTATTAAATCTGCAAAAAACAGTTGCAGCCTCTGGGACGACGGAAACTAAAATACGCTTAGGACTTGGGAATAGCTATGGTGCCGAAGTCTTATCATTTATCGATCAAGGTGTTGCTTCTGGACTAAAATTTAACACGATAAACAGCAACAATATCGCTACCAGAATGACGATCAACGGCGGTAGCGGCAACGTCGGCATTGGCACAACCTCGCCCGGGGCGAAGTTAGAAGTAGACGGCGATATAATTTCGGAACGCATCCGATCTTATAGCCCAGACGAAACAGTAAGGATAAAAACCGCAAGAACAACCGGGGATGCATTTACGATTTGGAAAGGTGCCACCAATATCAATGATGGAACAAAAGTTACTACAATAAGTGCGGACGGCAGCGCCACATTCTCTTCAACCGTTACTTGCACATCATTAACTGAAACATCTGATCAACGCTTTAAAAAGAACATTACAGACGCCAACCCACAACTAGCTGATGTTACTGCTCTTGGCGGTAAACTCCGCAACTGGGATTGGAATGAAGAAGCACCTGTTGAAGAAAAGGATATACGGTTCCTTGGCCTAATTGCACAGGAAGTAGAATCTATTTGTCCGGGCATTATTCATACTGTTCCAAGGACAAAAGACGGTGATGAACTTACTCCTGAAGTTGTAACACCTGCTGTTTATGAAACACAGCAAGATGAAGAAGGCAATGATATTCAAGTTGAAGTCACCCCTGAGCAGATCACTCCAGCTACTTACGAACAGGTTGACGATTCATACAAGACAATTAAAACCTCAGTTCTGATCATGAAACTCCTTGGAGCAGTTACAGAACTTTCAGCAAAAGTAGCAGCTCTAGAAGCAGCCTAGAGCAAACCCTAAACAACCAACCAAACAACCATTAACCATCAAAACAAATGTCAACAACATTCTCCTACAAGATCGCCAACCTAGACCGTGAGACAGCAGATGGCTATGTAAACACTGCTCACTACACTATCAACGCAGAAGACGGCACTTACAGCGCTGGTGCTTATGGTTCGCTGGGCTTTGAACGTCCAGAAACCCTGATCCCTTATGCTGATCTAACTGAGGCTACAGTTGTAGGCTGGGTCAAAGATCAGCTAGGCGCTGAGAAGGTAACTGAAATTGAAGCACAATTACAGGCTCAACTAGACGAGCAGAAAGCCCCAACAAAAGCAGCGGGATTGCCTTGGAGCCTTAACGAGAACAGCTAGGCAACTTAATGGCATAGGTCTTGCGCGACGTGGGATCTGTTGGCTATGGCGCGATGCTATGGCCTCGATCACTAACAGTTAGGCGGCGCGATGCTGTCCAGCTAATAACAATCACAAACCACTAATCACTCAAACCCGTGCCATTAACCACCGTTGAATCCGGCAAAACCGGACGCGCCGACTCCCTCCAATCAGGGGTCATTGAAATTTTCCGCGAAGGCAAGCTGTATTCAGCAATGCCTCAAGCCACTGTTGCCGGTACTGGCATCCATTACAACCAAGAGCAGAGCCTTCCTGGCATCGGCTTTCGTGGTGTCAATGAGAGCTACACAGAATCAACCGGGGTCATCAATCCTCAGTCAGAAGCTCTAAAAATCTTCGGCGGAGACCTCGATATAGATCTCAGTTTGGAGGCCATGCAAGGGACAGAAATCAGAACTGCCCAAGTGGCAATGAAGGTCAAGGCAGCCAGATTGAAGCTGGAAAAAACAATCATCAAAGGCGATTCAACCTCTGATGTGAACAGCTTCGATGGTATCCAGGCCCGCATTCCTTCCGGTTCGTCTCAGCTAATCAGCAACGCAACAAACGGCGCTGCTCTAAGTCTGGACAAACTGGACGAGCTGATT
>JAAESD010000296.1 GCA_024229695.1 bacterium | reverse complement strand
TCTCCAGGGAATGCCATTGCCTTTCCATTACCGTGATTGATTTCATGTACAAGTTTGTTAGCCTGTTTCTCGTCCTTGTCAGCAATTGCTAGAGTCAAACCTTGCCGTAAATATTTATTTACTATAGCTTTTCCAATGCCGCCATTGGCACCAGTCACAAGAACAACATTTGATTTATCTTTGCCCATAGTTTAATGCTCCTGATTGAGCGCCTCCATTTTGGGAATTGTTGTTTCCCTTTTAGCGATGTAATCCAAAAGCTCTTCATCTTTTGCTTGATCCAGCTTTGGTTCTTGATAATCTTCAAGTAGTTTTTTTGCCCCTTCAAGTCCTCTTTGAATTGTGTCTTTACTTCCATCAGCCTGCCATTGCTCAACAGAATTATTGTCAAATAGTTTAGGCATAAAAAAGGCCCTTTGAAAGTTCTCCATTGTATGCTGATGACCAAGGTAATGACCACCAGGACCTACGTCTCTAATTGCAGCTAAGCCTTCATCAAAGTCATCCCATCGAACTCCTTCAGCCATTCTATATCCCATTTCACACTGCTCTGCATCCACAACAAATTTTGCCATTGAGCAGTGCATTCCTGCCTCATTCCATCCAGCAGAATGCCAAATATAGTTTGCTCCAGATAAAAGAACAGCCATCATTGTTGATGCGCTCTCAT
>JAAESD010000295.1 GCA_024229695.1 bacterium | reverse complement strand
TGTTGAATGTAATTCTAACAGCAATTACTACTGGCCTCATTTTTCTACTCGGCAGGCACGTAGTTTCGCGTAAGGCTGCAATTGCAGCCGCAGTAATACATATCCTTTATCCATCGTTTACATTTTTTTCACACACACTCTGGTCTGAGCCGTTGTTCAATCTGCTTCTGGTAACAGTAATGTTGTTGCTGGTACGTCCTGGGCGAAAAAATCCATTGCTGATAGGTTTTGTATTGGGATTACTTGTGCTGACCAGACCGGTAGGGTTGTCGCTTTTAGTTCTGGTTCCAATCTGGTTTTGGAGAACAGACAAACTCAAACCAGCCGTATTGATGCTGGTTACAGGTTTGCTTGTTTTGTTACCGTGGCAATTGACTTTGTACAGTCAGGAGGGCAGGGTTTATCCTGCCTCTGCTTTTGGTGGGCTCAATCTTCTGTTGGGAAATAGCGGCCTTGAACCGGAAGGGCTTGGATCAACCTGGCGCATTCATGCTATCGATGAGGTCCTCTTTGAAATTCCTGACGATGTTAAGCGCAGGAATTATGCAATATCTGTAATTGTCAAAGATTTACCCGGTGCATGCGTACGTGTTGTAGATCGATTGCGAATGTTTCTCAGTACAGATTTCTTTTTGCTACGGCATGTTTTGAATACTGGATATCGACCCGGATTACCGCCAACTCCCATATCATGGCTTTTACTGATAAGTTACACCACTCTTGTGATGTTGATTGCACGCGGGATTGCAATCGGCAGGTTCAAGCATGCACGGCTGTTTGTGTTGATATCTGTTGGACTGACATTACCGGTTCTTATGACAATCGGTATCAGTAGGTTCCATCAACCGTTGCTTGTTTTGGCATTGCCGATTGCCGGTTCTGGTGTTGTTGAAATGTGGAGGTGGTTTGGCAAGCGGGCACTGGCTTCATCAATCCTGTTGTTGACCGTCCTCTGGGCAGTAATTACTGGAACACCACTGAGTACCAAATATTGGCTTGAACCTTCCTCGTATTATCTCGAAAAGGGTGGAGCAGACAGGGTCTCTTTGAGAACAATTCAGTCTGTTGAGTTTGAGATCAACGGGCAATTGTTGGAATTGACTAATAAAAATGCGATCTCAGTGAGCTGCCCTGAAGGTGTTGCCGAGGTTGTTTTTGAAGGCCAGAAGTATGAGATTGAATTGGCTAAACCTGAAAACTGGATGTCGTGGCATCAGTTGCCGATCCCTGGAGTAGAGTTCATGTGGGTAGGCGGTGATATTTACAGGTAAACTATTTTTTCCAAGGAATTTCTATATTCCAATCGGCCAGTTTTGCCTCAAACTCAACCCGTTCTCTATGATTTTTTATTCCGTTTTTACCTTCTTCAAGCCAACCAAATTCCTTTGCCAGTGCAATTGCCTGATTGTTATCAAGATTGATTGCAGCCAACAGCTCAGATTCCATGCGTGACATGCCTGTTGAGTTGAATCGATAATCCAGGAATGCTTCCCAACAACTTGGAACCCATTTTGCAACAATTTCTTCACCAATAACTGTGGCGTAATCGCGAATCTCTTTTTGAGCGTGACTGTCCATCCGCAGCGCAAGGAAGTGGAGCAGATTGTGCAGATCCATTTTCCAGTAAGCTTCAGTGTATGTTGCAAGGGGAAGGTCTTTTCTGGCCTGTTCACGGGCGATTCCCTGCTCAAGCCTGCCGTTGTAAACTTCGCGAATTGTATCGTGCAGTTCAGTTTCCTGATCTGTTAAAGCTTGTCCAGATTGTTGGTCTATAAAACCGTCGCTGCCTTGTTTGTTATCGATTGCCTGAATGCGCCACTCGTTTGGATCAGTTTGTTGTGCAGCATCAATTGCAATTGAGTAGCGAGTTGAGATTTCATTAACAGAAGCAGTACGATGCCTGATCCATTGCCGCCATGCATCCATCGGTACACGAACATGGAATGTAACAGAGCACATTTCAAAAGGAGTGGTGTGTCTGTGACGAAGCAAGTAGCGGATGAGGCCACGATCCTGGCTGACTTTTTTAGTGCCATCGCCATAGGAGACGCGTGCTGCCTGGACTATTGTGCTGTCGTTGCCCATGTAATCTACAACACGAACAAAGCCATCGTTCAGAACAGGGAATGTTTTACCAAGTATTGCGTCGAGTTCAGGTGATCCTGCTCTGCTCAATTTTTCCGCTTTCATTATTTTCCTTCTTTGAACGCCGTATCAATTGCGTTATCCACTGTATTATTTTCAGCTATTGTAGCGAGTGTAACTTGCAGCAACGGATCTCTACTCATTGCGCGTTTGATTGCAAAGTCGGCGCCTGAATTCCTGGCCCAGCTTCTGCGAGCAATACCATTATTGACATCCCAGTTCAGCATCAGCTCAAGTCTTCTGCCAGCATCATCGGAGCCATCAAGCAGCATTCCAAAACCGCCGTTGATTACTTCACCCCAGCCAACGCCGCCACCATTGTGCAACGAAATCCAGGTTGCACCACGGAAACCGTCGCCAACAAAGTTTTGTACTGCCATGTCAGCTGTGAAAGCTGAACCATCACGGATGTTGGCAGTTTCCCTGTAAGGTGAATCTGTGCCTGATACATCGTGGTGATCTCTGCCTAGAACAACCGGTGCAGAGATAGTGCCATCCTGGACTGCTATGTTGAATGCGCGGGCAATTGCCCTGCGACCTTCTTCGTCACTGTACAGGATTCTGGCTTGAGAACCAACAACGAGTTTATTTTTTTCTGCTTCTTTAATCCAGCGCACATTGTCCAGATACTGTTGCTTGATTTCTGGTGGAGCCTGGTCTGCAAGTGTTGTCATTACTTCAACAGCAATCTGGTCTGTTTTCTGCAGGTCAGCTGAGTCTGCGCTGGTGCAAACCCATCGGAATGGGCCAAAACCGTAATCGAAACACATCGGTCCCATAATATCTTCTACATAAGATGGGTACTTGAACTCGGAGCCGTTCATTATGTCAGCACCTGCACGACTTGCCTCAAGCAGGAACGCATTGCCGTAATCCCAGAAGTGCATTCCACGTTCGCACATTGTATTTACGGCAGTAACATGTCTGCGCAGTGTGGAGTAGACTTCCTTTTTGAACTGTTCCAGGTTGTCGGCCATCATCGCATTTGATTCTTCCAGCGATAATCCAGCAGGATAATAGCCACCGGCAAACGGGATATGCAGACTGGTCTGGTCACTTCCAAGTTCAGCCTGGAAATTGGTTTCAACCATCTTTTCCCAGAGATCAACAATGTTGCCGAGATAAGTAATTGATACTGCTTGCCCGGCTATGCGAGCCTCGTTGGCACGCTGTAAAACCTTGTCGATATCTTCATAAAGTTCATCAACCCAGCCTTGCTCGTGTCGTTTGATTGCAGCTTCAGGATTGATTTCAGCAACAACGCAAACAGCTCCAGCAATGACTGCTGCTTTTGCTTGTGCTCCACTCATACCACCAAGGCCAGCGGTTACAAAAACTTTGCCATGCAAGTCGCCATCGCCACCAAGATAAAGCCTGCTGGCATTCATCACTGTAATTGCGGTGCCGTGAACAATTCCCTGTGGTCCGATGTACATGAAACTTCCAGCTGTCATCTGTCCATAGCTGGTTACTCCAAGGGCAGCCATTTTTGTATAGTCGTCTGGCGATGAATAATTTGGAATTACCATGCCGTTTGTCACAACTACTCGGGGTGCATCATTGTGCGATGGAAATAGTCCCATTGGATGCCCGGAATAGAGTGCCAGAGTCTGTTCTTCAGTCATTTCTGACAGATACTTCATAGTCAACAAATACTGCGCCCAGTTTTGGAAAACCGTACCGTTGCCACCGTAAG
>JAAESD010000294.1 GCA_024229695.1 bacterium | reverse complement strand
CCCCCGCGCGATTACTTTTGTCGGGTCATCCAGATCCAGAAGCATTACACCGGCCTGATAGATAGGTTGATCATGAAGCGCGATGCCGTCATAGACCGGCAACCAACCACTGTCGGTTTTCACTGGCGGCGGTCCTGCGCCAATCAGTTCATCCCAGTAATGCGAATTACCTTCTGCAACTTCACCAACAGGTTTCCAGTTCACCAGATCTTCAGATTCCGATAGCCAGATTGCGCTGCCACTTCTGACATCACCTACATCTTTTTTATTGGGGCGATCCAACCGCATATATTTGCCGTTGATCAATTCAGGGAACAAAACGCCATTGCGATTATCTTCTTCAGAAATAACGCCTTTAAAAATGAACTCTTTCATATCGGAGGACTCAGCAAGACCCAGCTTGCAACCACTTTCCATGTCCATTGCAAACATCACATAGTAAGTGGAATTTATTTTTGTGATTCGAGGGTCATAGACATGAAATATTCGCTCGTTCACCGATTCAATGCCTTGCAGTTTTACCGGATCAGCACTGACAGAAAACTGAACACCGTCGCTACTTTCAGCCATGAATAAAACGGTTTCACGAGAACGCAGTTGGACACGCAGCATCAGCAGATATCTGTCATCGATTTTGATAGCACCGGGATTAAAAACTGATGTTACCGCAGGAAAATCATTGCGTGTAACGAGTGGATTATCAGAACAT
>JAAESD010000293.1 GCA_024229695.1 bacterium | reverse complement strand
TCTGCGGTGCCCCTTGACCAACCACTCTTTCATCTTGCTTTAAGCCAAGACTGGCAAGCCGCTCAGGACAGTGGAAGTTATCAGGTTTCGACCAGAGGATTCACTCTCTCTCAAGTTGGATTCATTCATTTGTCTTGGCTTGATCAAGTTAAGGCAACGTTTGATCGTTTTTATGCCGATGCTGCTGACGTCATTTTGCTCACCATTGATCCAGCATGCTTAACAAACCCGCTTCGAGCTGAGGTTGCAGCCAATGGTGAGCTGTTTCCTCATCTTTTTGGTCCATTGCCTGTTAAGGCAGTCATGGATGCTCGCCCATATTCTCAGTAATAGCTAATTAAGTATCTATAAAGGTATGCACATTCTGCTGGCCAATTGCTTCGGAGTTTTTACAGCAGTTGTTCTAGTCAGCCAATACTTCTTTCGTCCTTTTCTACTCCCCCATTTGGGTGATGTGATCATCTGATTAACCACTCTGTTGGGGGATGTACATGGAACGACAGTCGTTAATGATGGATGAGCTCACAAGCAGAACCAAGAAGAGTTTTGTTGCTAGTTGATTTGAGTTGATGGTTGATAGATGTCGATTCGAGATTGTACTTCCGATTCTCTTCTGATGCATTCAAAACTCTCTATTATCATGAAC
>JAAESD010000292.1 GCA_024229695.1 bacterium | reverse complement strand
TCATAACCTTTGGCAGGTTGTATGCCAAGTATAAGCAATTTTGAAAGGTTCAAATAAATGAATCCCAGACAATCCACCAAAGCCCTCCTGCTCTGGTTTTTCCTGCTCGGAATATTTGATATCATTATGCAGCTGGCAACACTGCCGATGGGCATAAATCTGTTTGCTGCTGTTGGATTGAGTTCAGTGGTTGTCGTCATTGCAACAAGTGCCATCCTGCGGTTACAAGGCATCCCATTTACTGTTGGGACATCGGGTCCGATACCTTCTCAACATAATCTCATTCTCGCAGCTATCCTGGCTGCTGCTGGATTAGCTCCTACAGCTTTCCTTGCAGATCTATCTGCCAGAATCAAGGGTGTGCCCGACATTTTCCTGCACTCGCTGGCAGACAGCATGCCAACCACAGCTCCAGATATCATCATCGCTTTTCTGGCTGTTGGAGTTGCTGTGCCGTTTGTTGAGGAACTGCTTTTCCGAGGATTCCTGCAACGGGCGCTGCGCAGAACCTGGGGCAGTTGGCCCGCAATAATTATCTCGGCACTTGTGTTTGGAATTGTTCACCTGGAGCCGTGGTACTTGTTTGGACTTGTCGGAGTTGGTGTTCTGCTGGGCTACATTTATGAAAAAACAGGCTCAATTCTGGCATCGACAGTAACTCACGGTGTTTACAACACAATCTCTTTCACAATTATGCTAAACTCCGATATTTATGCTCCTGCCGGGCAATATCATTGGTGGGAATTTGTGTTGCTGGGAGTATCCATTGTTGTGCTGGTGAAGGTCTTGCCGATGCTTAGAAAGCCTTACCAAGTAATCAAATAACTATGTCACAGAACAGGCTTTAATAGTTTTCACTTGGCGTACAGATTTCTAAACCGTTATCATTCATATAACGATTTATTCTTAAACTTGGAGG
>JAAESD010000291.1 GCA_024229695.1 bacterium | reverse complement strand
GTGCCCGTCAAATGGGCATCGAGATTCAAGGAATGTAATTATTGAGATTTAATTAATATAAACAAAACACTGCAGGAGGGTGTAATGCATCCGCTAATACTGCGAAAGAAAGATGGCAAAAAAAAGAAGTAAAAGATACCGCCAAGCGGCGGAACTGTTTGAGGAGGATAAAGAGTATAGTCTTACTGAAGCTATTGATATACTTAAGAAATTTCCACCAGCCAAGTATGACGAAACGGTTTCAATTTCTGTGCGCCTTGGAGTTGATGCTAAGCAATCTGACCAGATGGTTCGTGGAACATGCCCATTGCCTCATGGGTCAGGCAAGAAAGTTAGAGTCTTGGTTTTTGCTCAAGGTGAAGCAGCAACAGCTGCAAAGAATGCCGGAGCCGAGTTCGTTGGTTTTGATGATCTAATAAATAAAATCCAAGGAGGATTTCAAGATTTCGATGTTGCTGTTGCTACTCCAGAAGCCATGGCTGAGGTCAGGAAACTTGGACGCTTTCTTGGGCCTCGCGGATTAATGCCTAACCCTAAGACAGGAACGGTTACTGATGATACTGCTTCAGCTGTTAATGCAGTGAAAGCTGGACGTATTGATTTTAAATTGGATCGAAATGGTGGCGTAGCAGCTCCGATTGGGAAAGTTTCGTTTTCACCTGAGCAGCTTGCTGATAATGGCAACGCGGTAATGAATGCAATTAAGCAAGTGAGGCCAGCTTCGACTAAAGGAATTTATATTTGTGGCGCTACGCTATCAGCTACTGTTTCGCCCGGTATACCGATCGGAACTGATGTTT
>JAAESD010000290.1 GCA_024229695.1 bacterium | reverse complement strand
TTTCTCTGGACTGGATTACGGGAGAGTCTGATCCCAAGCAATATCCACCAGAGGATGAAGTTCCTGCAGGAGCATCTAATTCGTCTTCAACCGGTGCACAAATTCTTGCAGATTAAGATTTTTCGTCATCCAATTTGAATGACTTGATGCGCAGTTCATCAGAACCAAAACCACCTGAAGGTCAGCAATGGTGGCACAGAGTTTCAACAATATATGTTTTATCAGTTTTACTTCTTGCCACTTTCGGGTTCTTTTATTGGCTTGGCACAGATTCTAAAAAAGCAGTAGAAGTGGCTGTCGCAATCCTTATTATTACATGTCCATGTGCGTTGGGTATTGCAGTGCCACTAGCTAAAGAATTAGTACATAACGGCTTACGCAATAATGGCATACTTCTGCGTCACGACGATTTCCTGGATCGTGCATTAACTGTAAATAAAGTCATATTCGATAAAACAGGTACTATTACAGCAGGTCGACTTGAATTAACGTCTCAATCACTAGAAATATTACAAAAACAGCCACCAGAGATACTGGCAATTCTACAGGCTATGACAACACGTAGTAATCATCCGGTCAGTAAATGTGTTTCAGAAGCTCTAATTCAAATGGATTTACCTAAAATTGATATCGATGCTGACTCTGTGACTGAAATTGCAGGGCAGGGGCTTCAACTGAACAAGTACACATTTGGAAAAGGCAGCCAGCCTGGCACTTTGTTTTCAGAAAATGGGGCAGAGTTATTCTACCTCGAAACTGGCGAAAAGATTCGCCAGGATGCAGTTGATGAAGTGACAGCGCTAAAAACTGCAGGTTATGAGGTCTACCTTCTTAGTGGCGACAATAAAGGCCGAGTTGACGCTGTTTCTCAAACTCTGGGAATCGCTCCAGAATACGCCTACAGCGAGATGAATCCTGAAAACAAGATAAAAATGGTTGCAAAACTGGATAAAAATAATACAATAATGATTGGTGATGGTCTTAATGATAGTCTGGGTTTTGATGCTGCCTGGTGTGCAGCAACCCCGGCTGTTGATAGTGCCGTTTTACCACAAAAAGCAGATTTTTATTATTTGGGTGATGGTGTTGGTGCTGTTCGTAAAGCTCTTTCAGCTGCCCACGCTTTGTCAAAAGTTCAAAAAATTAATCTCGGGTTTGCCGCAGGTTATAACGCAATCGCTGTCGGGATTTGCCTGGCAGGATGGGTTAATCCAATTGTTGCGGCTGTTTTAATGCCCTTGAGCTCTTTGACAATTGTTACTTTGACAACGATTCAGCTTGGCAGGAGAAGACAACATTGGATGTCTTGAAAGTAACTGTATTTGTAAGCCTGTTACTTGCTATCTGTGGGCTGGTTTTGTTTGTATCGCGTGTCAAACAAGGTGACCTGGAGCATAGCGACCGTCTTTCCCTGTTGCCTCTGGAAGAAGACGAACAAACTGATAGTGATGATAACTGTGAACCTGAAACAAATGGTTCATAATACCTGACAAAAGGAGACTTGCTGATGCAAGATACCGTTTCCACAAGACAAGTTGTCTACAATGATGGCGTTGTCAGAGCTTTTTCAATTGCAACAATGGTATGGAGTGCCGTTGGAATGCTGGTTGGAGTGATTGTTGCGACTCAGCTTTCATTCTGGCAGGCAAACCTGGGCATTGAATGGACATCGTTTGGTCGCTTGAGACCATTGCACACCAATGCAGCTATTTTTGCATTTGTTGGCAACATGATGTTCGCTGGTGTTTATCACTCAACCCAGCGGTTATTGAAAACCAGATTGGCATCCGATGCATTGAGTTGGACTCATTTCTGGTTATATCAACTAATCATCGTGGGAGCTGCTGTAACTTTGCCGTTGGGATTGTCTCAAGGTAAAGAATATGCAGAGCTTATCTGGCCTATTGATTTGCTTGTAGTAGTTACATGGGTAGTTTTTGCAGTTAACTTTTTCTGGACACTTGCTCGCAGAAATGAAAGAAACCTCTATGTAGCAATCTGGTTCTACATTGCAACTATTGTTACAATCGCTGTTTTATACATAGTCAATAATATACAAATACCAACCAGCATGACGCACAGTTACTCCATATTTACCGGGGTGCAGGATGCGTTGGTACAGTGGTGGTATGGTCACAATGCTGTGGCCTTTTTCCTTACCACTCCAATTCTAGGTATTATGTACTATTACCTGCCAAAAGCTGCAAACAGACCAGTCTATTCATACAGACTTTCTGTTGTTCACTTCTGGTCATTGGTATTCCTCTATATCTGGGCTGGTCCACACCACCTTCTTTACACTGCACTTCCAGACTGGGCGCAAACTGTTGGTATGATTTTCTCAATCATGCTGTGGGCTCCAAGTTGGGGTGGCATGTTAAACGGTCTGCTGACACTTCGTGGTGCATGGCACAAGTTTACCACTGACCCAGTTATCAAATTCTTTATTGTTGCCGTGACTTTCTACGGTATGAGTACTTTTGAAGGCCCACTGCTTTCAATCAAGAGTGTAAGTGCTCTTGGTCACTACACTGACTGGATTATTGGCCATGTTCATAGTGGCGTTCTTGGTTGGAACGGCTTTATGGCTGCCGGTATGCTTTACTGGATGGTTCCAAGACTTTGGAGTACAAAACTCCATTCAGTAAAACTTGCTGAAACTCACTTCTGGATCGGTACATTTGGTATCCTGCTTTACGTCGTATCGATGTGGGTATCTGGCATCAGCCAGGGCTTGTATCTGCGTGCTTTGGATGTCGATGGCTTCCTGCTTTATCCTGACTTTATTGAGAGTTTGATTGCCTCTAAATTCCTTTATCAGATGAGACTTATTGGTGGGCTTGCCTACCTGGTTGGTTTCCTTCTGATGATTGGTAATTTGTGGGCAACTATCAGACAGGGAAGAGCTGTAGATGGTACAGTTGAAGTTACTGGAGAAACAAAAGACAGTAGCAATTTCTTCAGCTTGATCAAGGGCGCACCAGTTGTCTATTCAGTTCTGCTGATTGGGTTATCTTCCATTATGTTCTTTGTTGGCCTTCTTGGTACAGCAATAATCGTGGCAGCTCTGATTGTTGTAACTATTTCAGCAATTCTTTATGCAAAACGATCTGAAAAAGAACATGCCTGGCATGATCTTGTTGAAGGTCATCCAATGGCCTTTACTGTACTGGTTCTGGTTGCAATTCTGATTGGTGGTATGGTAGAAATTATACCAACGGTCATGACATCGCAGCAGATTCCAGATCAAATGGCTGAAGTTACAGCTCTGCAAAATGAAGATGGTACATATCGATTCATGCAGGAACCATACAGTCCACTTGAAGTCGAAGGTCGCGATATCTATGTACGTGAAGGTTGTTATACCTGTCACAGTCAAATGGTTAGACCTTTCCGTCATGAAACTCTGCGCTATGGTGAGTACTCCAGAATGGAAGAGTTCATTTACGATACTCCATTCCAGTGGGGGTCAAAACGAACCGGACCTGACTTGCACAGAGTTGGTGGCCGATATCCAAATCAGTGGCACTATATGCACATGATGAATCCACGAGACATTTCATCAGGTTCAATTATGCCTGATTATGCGTTCATGAAAGACAAGAGTATTGATTTCAGCAAGACTGCTGGAAAGATGTCTGTTCTGAAAACAATCGGTGTTCCATACAGCGATGAGCAAATTGAAACGGCAGCAGCAGATGCACTCTCTCAAGGGGAGCTTATTGCTAAGGACCTTTCAGAGGCGAGAATCGAGATTGAGCCAAACAGTTAAATGGCTGCAATTATTGCCTACTTGCAAAGACTTGGCCGAGGCCCACAGGAGGTGAAGTAACATGT
>JAAESD010000289.1 GCA_024229695.1 bacterium | reverse complement strand
TCAGCAGATACTACTTTTTCAAGAATTTTTGAGGTGACTGCACAAGGCGCTGACGGCAATGCCGGGTAACTTTGTGCTGCTGCCCGATAGAAAACTTTTCCACCACTATCTTCAATATAATTAATCGTGAAGGCTGGGACTCGACCTCCATTATTAGGAAATACTGTGTATGCGCTAGTCAAAGATTCTAGATCGCAATCGAGATTTCCTAGAAATAACTGGGGTGTTATATTTTTATCAGCAATATTTATACCGACGCTAGCAGCGGTCTTTGTAACAGATTTCATGCCAGCAATATTACCGACCCTGACGGACATTGTGTTGCGTGATTTGATCAGGCCATAACTTGCACTTTGTAATCCCATCGATTTACGATCAGCATTTTTAGGGTTCCAAGCCACATCAATGCTTTTGATTTCCCCTTTTCTCAGTGGACCATCATCAATGAGTGATCCGGGCATGAGTCCTCTGTTAAATGCGGCAGTATAAACGAAAGGTTTGAATGCTGATCCGATTGGCCTCTTTGCAGTGGTTGCTCGGTTAAATAG
>JAAESD010000288.1 GCA_024229695.1 bacterium | reverse complement strand
TTATTGATGGTGCACCTGTTAGTTGGGATAACGGGCTCGAAGAATTGAATAAATTGCCCAATAGAGGCTACTCAAAAGGGTTTATGAAAGGCTCCGTAGATAAAGAAGACTATTCAACTGATTCTACATACTCCAGAAGCGCATCGAAAATGGTTGGCAATATCATGGAAGAAAAAGTAGATGGCAGATCAGTTATTGAAGTTAGAAATAATATTTTTGCTGGTGACAAATTTGAGCTTCTATCTCCCGATGGAACTGGAGGAATAATAACAATGCCAGAGCCTTTAGTTACCATTAAAGGCGAACAAGTTGAAAAAGTTACAAACTCACAATTTATTTTATTGGAACAAGACTTACTCCCATACTCAATATTGCGTAGAGTACCTGCAAACGCCTAATTGATAGCCTTTCTCATAATCACCTACTTGCAATAGGTTATTGATTTTACTCACTTTGTGTACCATTTTCCTGTATGGAATTGCCACTTACTGCTCCCTCATTGAGGAAGGACAAGTTGATGCACAAAATCCTTGAACACTCAATTATTGGACCTGATGTACACCTCTACCGATTTGATGCGCCAGATGTGGCTCGTTATCGCGAACCTGGGCAATTTGTAATTGTCAGGATCAGTGAAGATGGTGAACGAATACCGCTGACTATAGCCGACGTCGACAGGGATGAAGGAAGCATTACTCTCATTGTTCAATCTGTAGGCAAAACCACACTTGAGCTGGCTCAGAAAAAAGCTGGCGACTCAATTCCTGATATCTGCGGTCCTCTTGGTGAGGCCACTCACATAGAAAAAGTTGGTCATGTACTTTGCGTAGGTGGCGGTATCGGTACTGCCCCACTTTACCCTGTTGCCAAAGGCATGAAAGATGTTGGTAACAAGGTTACCAGTATTCTTGGTGCTCGATCAAAAGAACTTTTGATTCTGGAAGAGCAGATGCGCTCGGCAAGCGATGAACTTGTGATCACAACTGATGATGGTTCTTACGGAGATAAAGGTCTAGTAACAGATGCAATTCAAAAACTTGTAGACAGTGGTGAGAAATTTGACC
>JAAESD010000287.1 GCA_024229695.1 bacterium | reverse complement strand
GGTAAAGCTGGTATGCAAATCATGGGTGACTGGGCAAAAGGTGAATTCAAAGTTGCTGGAAAGAATGTAGGTACAGATTACACTTGTACTGCTGCTCCTGGAACTTCAGGTGCTCACACGTTCAACATTGACTCATTTGCTTTCTTTGCACAAGGAACAACAGCTGGAACTGGAGCTCAAAACATTATGGCTGCAGAAATCCTGGGTACTGACTTTCAGACAGTATTCAACCTAAACAAAGGATCAATTCCTGCACGTCTAGGCGTTTCAAGATCAGAGTTTGATACATGTGCTCACGACTCTATGGACGCGTTTGTTGCTTCTTCTACAAGTGGTGGCTTAGTTCCGAGCTTTGCTCATGGTATGGCATTACCTTCAGCAGTAGCTGGAGCGGTAGTTGATTCAGCTACTAACTTCTTTAACTCTGACCAGAGTGCTGAAGATGGTGCTGCTCAGCTTGTAGCTTCAATGGCTGCAGCAATGTAAGAGTAAGACAGTATAAGCAAGCACTCTAGCATCTCTCCTTTTGTTAATGTGCTTGCTATACGCTTAGGGCGCCCAATATAGGCGCCCTAATTCTATAAAATCATAATAAAATTAGAATCACTGTGCTCAATTTTCTAGAAAAAAACCTGCCAAAAATAGT
>JAAESD010000286.1 GCA_024229695.1 bacterium | reverse complement strand
TACATGTAGTGATTGTACGGCATCGGTGTTTTTAGGATGGCGGGAAAAATTATTGGTGCATGGCCAAAAATCATTGAAAATACAAAACCCAGGAATAGCGAATGAAGAGTTGCATCGTAATATATGCCAGCTTCAAGATTACCAAATACGCTCCACCCGAATCCAGCTACTGCAAGCCAGCCGTAACCGCTTAGCAGGGCAATAGATACAAAACTGGTTATTCCACCTTTGAACAGTGTGCTTTTGGCGATATCGAATTTCAGGAGCCAGATAGTAAGGAAAAAGCAGCCTGCACTCATTACTATTGCGCCACTTCCCAGGCCGTTGAATGTAAGAACTGGTGCAATCACCAGAGGAATTGATGCAAAGATAAAGTAAGCATTTTTTAAAGGATGTTTTGAACCAAGACGGCTGAGTTCCAGTCTTTCGCCAACAATGGTCAGCACAAGAAACGATGCCCAGAACTGCACAACATGTGGAATTGATGCGCCCTGCAACCAGGCCACATTTCCAAACAGGAAACTCAGAGCAGCAACTGCCATCGCCGCGTTAAACAGAGTCTGGTGTTTGTATGTAAGTACAATATTTGTCAGCAGGAAGATGGCACTACCAATAGTCAGCAATGGTGCGCCAACCTCTACACCAAGAATCAAAGTTGCGGGAGCTGAAAGTCCCATCAGCGCAGGTGCAAGCCAGCACCATTTCCACGGCAACGCGACAGCTCGTTCAAGACCAATTACTGCACCAAAGAAACCGCCGATAACAAGTGGACCGTGCATCATAATTGATGGGTTGCCAGGCATCGAGAACACAAGCCCTGTTCTTTGCAAGCCAAGTGCAAAGCCAACAATCAAAGACATGATTGCAATTACAAGAAACGGGAGCCGACTAACTGCAACTGGAGTTAGCGGTGCTTGAAGTTCTGCCACAGGCTCATCGGAGTCTTCCTGCATCAGATCTTCCGACCATGGGATGTTGAGATCCAGAGTGACATCGATCTCTGCGTTTTCCGGGAAAACTGTCAGCAGGGC
>JAAESD010000285.1 GCA_024229695.1 bacterium | reverse complement strand
TGATTGCTCTTTACTCAGGTATATCGAGCACTATAGCCAGGATAGGCACTCTCTTCTCGAGTTAGATGTAAATGCTCCTTTCTAAGTCGAGCACTCTTGCCGAAAACTGAAGCGCCGAAAATGGAACGGACAAGGTTCAACTATTCAATGAAGAACATCCCGATACCGCCCAGGAATACCTATTTAAAGAAATTAATTGAGAAAACCGAGAATGTAATTAAACGCATGAGATGGAAAGCCTTCTTCTTCGAAAGACAGAACAAAGACGACCAACCCAACAGCAACCATAACGAAAATTTTGGCTTCAAATCAAGAAAATGCCCACCACAAAATGAAGACTTGGCCCCCTTTGAAAACGACCTACTCAACATGATCAAGCACATACAGTTTAAGAACACGCAAGACGACTTTCAAGACCAACTACGCAAAGACATAAACAGAATCAACAACTCATCAAAAGCCTTCATCCCTGCTGACAAAACAACCAACTACTACGAACTGGACAAGAAACAGCACGATCAGCTACTGAAAAACAACATAACTGCGACTTACAAGAAAGCAAACGAAAGCACCATCCACGAAATCAACAACGAAGCTCGGAACATCGCCACTGACCTCAACATCCACGACAGAGCTGAACGCATGGCAGAACGACAAGCATTCATCACCCTCAAAGACCACAAGGAAAATTTCGAAAACAACCCAAAATGCAGATTAATCAACCCAGCAAAAAGCGAAATAGGCCGCATAAGCAAACAAATCTTGGATAAAATCAACACGACAATAAGAAACACAACAACCCTCAACCAATGGAAAAATTCACTGTCCGTCATCAACTGGTTCAGCAAAATACAAGACAAACAACAGCACACATTCATCATCTTTGACATTGAAAACTTCTACCCATCCATCACAGAGGACCTGCTGAAGAACGCACTATCATTCGCCAAGACATTCTGTAAAATCACTGACAAGGACACCAACATCATCATGCACGCCCGAAGCTTCGACGGTGCAGAAGTTTGTGAGCTTGTTGGCCTCTTCATCCTCAACAAATTAGCAACAACATACGGAAAGGATAACATAGGGCCATACAGAGACGGCGGACTTGGCATTTTCAAAAACATCAC
>JAAESD010000284.1 GCA_024229695.1 bacterium | reverse complement strand
CCTGAATCTCGCGGGGGACAATCGCCTGATGGCCGACGTGTTAAAGGGACTTTGCAGTGGGTGTCAGTAGAGCACGGTGTTGATGCAGAGATCAGGTTATACGATAACTTGTTCAGCAGTGAGAATCCTGAAGAGGATGGATCATTTATCGACAATCTGAATCCAGAGTCTTTGACAGTTCTGAAAAACTGCAAACTGGAACCATCCCTTGCAGACGCAAAACCTGGCGAACCAATTCAGTTCATGAGGCATGGATATTTCTGTGTAGATTCAGTGGAAGACAGTTTGGTATTTAATAGAACTGTTTCGTTGAAGGATTCATGGGCAAGAATGCAGAAGAATAAGGGGTGAGCTGAGCTCACCCCGTTCCGCTAGATTGTTTTATTGAAGCGACGTGGCAGGTCAAGTTTGAAATCACTTGGTGGTTCTGTTGCACCTAATACATCTCTCGCCTTTTCATAGTCATCTGTGCCAATATGCATTAAATATCGATATGATCCACAATGGTCACTGATTCCCACTGAATTTGCGATGTTGATTCCCTCTTGAGCCAGTTGTTCATGTATATCCACCAGAGCACCAAGCTCATCATCACCATGTATCATAAACGCATGGTGGGGGCCGTTTAGCTTGACATTACTTTTACGGGCAGCATCAGCAAGCCAGGTTGGGTTCAGTGGGTAAATAACCAGCTGAGTTTGTCGCGCACCGATAGGTATCGCATTAAAAGCCAATAGGTTAACCTCTTTACTGGCAAGCCATGTCAGGAATTTGCATGATTCTCCAGGTAAATCATCGGTTAACGTGTAGTAATAAGTGATGTTATAGATTTTTGCAGCCATGGTAGCCTCCCTGAACGTGGGGTGGAGGTGACATCTATTTACATACAGAATACACTGTCTTTGTTAATTTGTAAACAACTACTTTGCTGTATCTGGATTATTGAACCTGGCTGATGGCTATCGCGGGGGAACTGAGTCCCCCGCATATAGTTATCTGACAACCTCATAGCCGATTATTTCCATAGGTTCAGGCTCTTCATCTTCATCAGCCAAAGCACCTTGACCCTGAAGAGACAGCAATGCGTCAGTGAAACCGCGAACCAAAATCCAGTTATTGGCATTTCCGCGAATCAAGCCATCTTTCTGACCATCACCAGGGCATTTTATAGCAACCTGTTTGATAAACTTGCCATCAGAATTGAAAATGTCATAGGTCTGCATGATTTCTTCTGTTGCTTCACGTGTTGCACGGGAAGACAATACCCAGAGCAGCCCATCTTCGTCGATAAACAAGCTGGTAATATCTGGCTCAGTTAAACAAACCTCTGTTTTAACTTCCATTGGAATATTTTGAGTCTGGAGTTCCATCATTTTGTTCACAAGTTCAGTCTCATCAGCAGTTCTCATCCACGATTCATAATCACGTGTAATGATGCGGTCTGGAGTTCCGTCAACATTGAACACGTGAATCTCGTAGTCGTTACGTTTTGGAGCAGTATAAACTTTTCCATCAGGGCCGACAGCAAAGTGCCGCCAGATTGATGAATACTGATCAGCTTCAATGATTTCTACTTTTGTAAACTCGTAAACATTTGCAATTTCTTCATAGGAACAAAGCTCTTCACCGTCAAGGCCATAAGAAGCAACAAAGAAAGTTCTGGTCTGTGAAGTTTCTCCAGTTGAAATTTTGGTTCCACCAAGAACCAGATTGTCGCCTTTGAAATGAGCATCGGTCAGAGCTATGAATCCACCTGCAGTTGGGTCATTGCCACCTGGAGTGAAACTTCTCAGTGGGCTGCCTTCAAGATCGACCTGGATAATTTTACCAGGGAATGATTGCACCAGACCTAGTCCATTGTCAGGCATAAACAACATGTCTATAGGCGTTCGGACTTCACCTGGGCCTTCACCTTCGCGGCTCAGAGTGTGAACGAACTCACCGTTGGAATCAAAGACCTGAACTTCTGAAAGTTGAGTGTCAAGCAGGTATGTATTGCCAGAGTCATCCATCAGAACTTTAGTGACAAGGCCGAAAAGTGTCTCACCATCTTCGCCTCCATCACGCCATTTTTCCTGAAACTCAAGAACTTCAATGCCATTTGCAGGCTGGGCAGGGTTTTCGATGCGAAGAACTTCATCACTTGCGATCAGTGGAGTTACAAGCAGGAAAAGAGCTAGAATTATTTTCATTAAACTACTTCCTCTGGTTCAATTTCTATTTCTGGTTCTGTGGAGACAGATCCAAAGACTTGATTGTATGCAGCAATTGATACCGAGAAGGCAAATGCTCCAGTAATAAACACAACTACGTGCCAAGCTGATTCGCCAACGCCAAAAATTACTTCCAGAATAATGGCCATCAGTATTGCCATTGGCCAGTCACTTTTGAAGTATTCCCAACATTGACTTAGGGCATCACCAGCTGAGAGTTTTTTGTCGACCATAACAGGGAAGAAAAACAGAAGCACACCCTGAGCAGCAAAGACTCCAACACCAAAACAGAGACAGCCAAGAAAAAGAACGCCCACATAGAGGAGTCCACCTATAAAGTATCGACCGAAATCTGAAAATCCGTGAAAGACATCGCCAATTTCAATTGATTCACCTTTTGAAGCTCTGAGCAGCATATAAGTAAATCCTGCTATCATAGCCGGCGCCAGGATTAGTGTTACTGAAAACAGACAGACAACAAAGAAGGAAATTGTAAGTGTAAGGAAATTATCTTTGAATATTTGCCAGCCGTTTTTAAAAGCGCTTTCCATTTTAAGCTTTTCCATTGGAACTCCTGTTCAGGGTTTGTAAAAAACCAGACTATTATGCATAGAATTACACTACGCATGAGCGGATTATTTGTTTCCTATCTGCACAATAAAGGTACTACTCCAACGCGTGAAAATTCAATCGATTCTTCAGCGGGCAGAGTTGAACCATCTACATTGACAGGGAAGTTGTTACGATTTGGAGTGAGAATCAGTTTTTCGTTTATGGTAAATTCGTCAAAGCCCCATTTCTTGGGGTTCTCCAGGATTTTGCCACTGCGTGCTTTCATTGCCTGCTGCATAAGCTTCGTTCTTCCAATATTCCGCAGGCCGAATAATTGAAAACACTTTGAATCAAGCGGCTTGTCGCTGAAGGACAGATCAGGGCCGAGATAGCCGTTAACCAGAATCAGCGCGTGGTATTTTGCTTTAGCAACCTGGGCTCCATCAACTTCAATTGTCCATTCCATTGATCGACGGAAGAATTGTTCAAAAAGCGAGAGTATCATTCCGGTTGTGAACGGACCAAGATCACCAAAGAACTGACTGAGGATTCCTTTATACCATTTCATGTACCGATTTTCAGTGAAATGCGGGATGCGACCAAACAGCCCAGCCCCGCCATAACCGATGAAGTGTTTTCCGGTATCATTTGTGTGTGGACATTTCGCAAGCAGGAGATCTGCGTTCAAGTAGGTATCGTTTTTGAGTGAAGCTGCAAAGACAGAAATTGCATCGTCAATGGTGTCGGGCATTTTCAGAACTTTACCTATCAGGTCAGCTGAACCTTTACGTAGAAAGCCGAGCCTGATTTCATCCATCGGAACACCAGAGTCGAGGCATCCTTCCATTACCGAGCGGAAGGTTCCGGATCCACCTGCGGAGATTGGTCTGCGACCACCAGAGAGCAGTGAGTTGCAGGCTATTTTTCTTGCTTCTGAATGTGAGTCGCAACTATGGAGAGCGACATCGTTGAAACCGTGTTCTGCAAATAACGGTTTGATCTGTTCAATTTTTTTCCAGTCGGAAATTGAACCGGAAATGGTTGTAGCAATTACATCAATTTTCATTTTGAACAACCTTTGTTGCGTCAGCGACGACATCTGCCAGCGGTCGATT
>JAAESD010000283.1 GCA_024229695.1 bacterium | reverse complement strand
ATAATACCCTTCTTGTCCAGACCTATTATACCATACTTTTGCCCAACTTTGGCAAAAGCTTCAACAGCTTTGTCGATATGTTCCTTTGTATGTGCAGCAGAAAGCTGAACTCTGATCCTGGCAGCTCCAGCAGAAACAACCGGGAAGAAGAAGCCTACAACGTAAATACCTTCGGCATACATATCGCGAGCCATGTCATTTGCAAGCTTTGCATTGAATAACATAACCGGCACAACAGGAGTGTTACCTTCGCGAATACAAAGTCCTGCCTTTAGTATTTCCTCGCGGAAATATTTGGCATTCCATTCCAGAGTATCACGTCGTTCTGTATTTTCAGTCAGCAAGTCAATTACCTTAATCGAACCTGCAACGATGCTTGGCGCCATTGAGTTTGAAAACAGATAAGGTCTGGCCTTTTGCCTGCATAACTCAATCAATTCCTTGCGACCGCTCACACAACCGCCGCTTGCACCGCCAAGACCTTTTCCAAATGTGGTGGTTATCAAGTCAATCTTGTCCATCACATTGAAATGTTCATGAGTACCACGACCGGTTTTACCAATGAATCCTGAGGCATGTGAGTCATCCAGTAGAACCATTGCGTCGTACTCATCGGCAAGAGCGCACAGTTCATCCAGCTGAATCAAATCGCCATCCATGGAAAATACACCGTCAGTTACAATCAACCTGGTGCGTTTATCCTGGTGCAGCTCAAGTTTTTTGCGCAGGTGTTTCATGTTCATGTGTTTGAAAGTATCGTACTCTGCCGAGCAAAGTCTGATCCCATCAACCAACGATGCGTGAATCAGTCTGTCGGCAATGATTACATCTTCTGAGCCAAGTACAGCTTCAAAAACACCAGCGTTTGCATCCATACAAGACGGGAAAAGCAAAGTGCTTTCCATGCCCAGAAATGCGGACATTTTATCCTGAAGCTCACGATGGATATCTTGAGTACCACAGATAAATCTAACTGAACTCATGCCATAGCCACGAGCATCAAGTCCTGCGTGTGCGGCAGCTACTACATCGGGATGACTGCTCAACCCAAGGTAGTTGTTGGAACAAAAGTTCAGAACTTGTTCCTTTGGAGCTCCCTCAGGGAACTCAACTGTGATTTCTGCATCTTGAGGCGAACAGATAAAGCGTTTCTCTTTATAGAGGCCTTTGCTTTTTATCTCTTCAATTTCGCCCGCGAACATCTCACGATTTTTTGCTGAATAAGTCATTTACTTTTCCTTAGTCCTGGAATTTTGCAACCAGTTCACAGATTGAGTTGACTGTATCAAAAGCTTCAGGAGTTGCTTCAGAATCAGGCAGGCTGATGCTGTATTTTTTCTCCAGAAACACTTTCAGAGAGACCATTGAGAAGCTGTCAACAATGCCACTTGAGATAAGCGCAGTGTCAAACTCGACTTCAATATCGTCGTCTTCATCAACATACTCGTCGATAACATATTCCAAGACATCTTCGTGCATTTCACTCATTTTTGAGTCCTTTCTAATCGTCGTTTTCAAGTGTTGACAAATCGCCTACATCCTCGCCCCACTCCAACGCACGCAGGTAGCGACGCAGGATTTTACCGGATCGAGTTTTAGGTAATTTGTCCATGTATTCAATTTCTTGAGGCATTGCCAATGGTGACAAACTTTTACGAATGAAGTTCATAATATTGAGCTCCAGCATATCGTCTGGCTCAATGCCTTTGTTCAAAGTAACAAAAGCTTTTACAACTTCCATATTTACTTCATCAGGTTTTCCCACAACTGCTGCTTCGGCAATTGCTTCATGTTCAATCAGTGCCGATTCAATTTCAAACGGGCCAACAAGGTGTCCGCCTGTGTTGATAACGTCGTCGTCACGACCAACAAACCAGTAGTAACCATCATTGTCAATGCTTGCGCGATCACCAGAAGTGTACCACAAATCCTGGTTTAATCGACACTCATCAGGAGTTGCATCATCAGCTGCGCCGATGAATTTGCTACGATAGACATCGTGCTGGTTGCGATACTCGCGGAACATTGCAGGCCAACCTGGGCGGAATGCAAGCAGTCCAACCTGTCCAGGCTCAGTAAGTGGCTCCATTGTTTTCAAATCCAGAACTGCAGCAATGATTCCAGGGAACGGCTTACCCATCGATCCTGGTTTTACTTTCATACCTGGATAATTGGTAACCATCATTGAGCCGGTTTCTGTTTGCCAGAAAGTGTCCAGGAATGGTTTGCCGAATGCTTCTTCACTCCAGACAACAGCCTCAGCATTCAACGGTTCACCAACAGAGCAGAGATGGCGCAATGAAGACAGATCGTGTTGTTCAATGAGTTCATTGCCGTCGCGCATCAGTGATCGGATAGCTGTTGGAGCGGAGTACCATACAGTAACTTTATTGTCCTGCATAAATTTGTACCAACGCAATGATGTGAACCCGGAATCCAGAACACATTGAGTAATTCCCAATGCCCATGGTCCGATGATTCCATAGCTTGTTCCTGTAACCCAGCCCGGATCAGCAGTACACCAGTAAATATCTTTATCCTGAAGATCCAGAACCCAGCTTGAAGTCAGTATCTGACCAAAGACTGTGTTATGTGCATGTTGTGCACCTTTTGGCTGGCCAGTTGTACCTGAGGTGTAGTGTAGAACACTTGGTGAATCGGCATTGGTTTTATAGCACTCAAATTCTTCTACTTTTTCAGCAGCTTCAACATCAAAGAATGTTTCGCCATCGCGCATTTTGTCAGGGTTGCCTTCAACAACAATGACATGCTTCAGCTCTGGCAGATTATCAATAATCTTGCGAACTTTTTTCACATGTTTTTGAGTAGTCAAAATTGCTTTTGTTCCTGCACTTGCCAGGCGAACTTCCAATGAGTCGTCACCAAAAGCAGAGAACAGCGGTTGAGCAACGCCACCCATTTTCAGAACACCAATAAATGAAAAATACAGTGACGGAATTTTGTCCATGAAGATGCAGATACGATCGCCTGGCTCAAGTCCCAGCTCTTGTAGCTTCGCGGCAAAACCGTTGGACAAAACACGCAGGTCATTAAAAGTGTACTTGGCTTTTTTATCGCCAAAACCTTCCCAGATCAACGCAGTTTTTTCCCCATCGCCACGGTCGCAAATTCGATCACTACACATATGTCCGATGTTCAGTAATTCGTCATCTTTCCAGTTCAGAACCTCTTTGGCAATATCCCAACTGAAATCTGTTACTCTTTGTTCATATGATCCTATGTTACTCAAAACAACGCCCTCCCTGTGACGATTGAAACTTATTGAATTGCCAAACAAATAACATACAAATAGCAGGGTTTTTCAAGGGTAGTGAATATATTTTCTGGAAATTTCCATATAAATTGCCACCTGGCGAAATTAATGTTATAATCACACAGTTGTTCAAACAGTCTTACAATTTGGAGATAAAATGTCAGCCTCCCGTATCACTCTGCTGCTAATGCTGCTTCCCGCACTGTTGTTTGCCACATCTGCTACTCAAATTACATCGTCACCCCAGCTATTAAACGGGTATTATGCTAATGGTCAAATTGGCGATTATCTGATTGAGAATCAAAATATTGCGGTGATTGTGAGCAATATTGGCCATACTGTTCATTACGGTGAAACTGGTGGTAATCTAATAGATGCCGGGTATTCAAATACTCGCAATGATGCAGTTGAGGAGCTTTATCTATATCTTGATGACGATTGGCCTCGGCAGGCGCTTTATAGCTCTATCACACTGGACAACAATGTAGATCATTCAATTATTACTGCCACTGGAGTTGATTCCGATAACTCCAATCTTGCTATCGTTACCGATTATATCCTTTTTGATGGCGATGAATTTCTCACTATCACAACTACAATTTCCAATAGCGGCAGCCAGGTCAATAATTATGAACTTGGCGATGCTTTTGCGTGGGGCAACTGCTGGCAATTTGCTCCTGTCCATGGAACCGAGTTTGTTAATACAACTAGCGAACCATGGGTTGCAGGCTTTGCCACCAATGTTTCCTATGGCTACATCTCACCTCTTGGCGATATATGGGGAGAAAACGGTAGCGGCTGGGTTGACGTTAATGTTGACACTGTAACAATTGCCAGTGGCAATTCCGTTTCGTACACACGATATCTTGCTATCGGCAATGGTGATATTGGAACAGTTGCTGAAATTATGCATGAAATAACTGACACTCCAACCGGCTCGCTGGAATGTCTTTTAAAAATGGATGACGACAGCCCAATTGTTGGTGGAACTGTTGATGCATTTCTGAACAATGAAATCTACTTGCAGATGACTTCAACTGGCGATGGCACCGCATCGACAACTCTACCTGCTGGCTCCTGGAGACTGGAAGCATCGGTAACAGGATTTGATTCACAAACGGAAAACTTTACCGTCACAACAGGAAACAATTACAACTACGAATTTGTTTTTGAAGGTAGTGCCAACCCGACCAACACAATTGGTGACACGTTGACCACAATTCAAAAACCGCTACAAAATATTCCATCGTTTGTGATGTCTGGTGAAACCCTTCTGATTAACTGTGAAGCATCCCCTGCTACAACCGGCTGGACTGCTGAGCTGGTTCATGGACAGCACTCTGTTCCTTTGACAATCACTGACGCAAACTATAATTCCAGCACAACATGGTGGGATATTGAAGCCGAGCTGCCTCAAGTTTCTGTAACTGAACTTTATGATCTGCACGTAACTGGTAGCGGTGGCATCGACGACGTCACAAAAAGTTCTGTGAAAGTTCTAAGCGACTTCAAAGAAGACTATTACTTCATCCAGGTTACCGATACTCACTTGCCGGACCACCAGTTTTCAGATAGCGGCTCAACCCCCGCAGACTCAACTGAAATCAATGACCTGCGAGCTGTGATTGCCGATCTGAATATTATCAATCCTGAGTTCGTCCTGGTAACAGGTGACCTTGTCAATGAAGGCGAACTGGAAGATTATCTGGAGTGGCGAAGCTACACCAGAGCTCAACGACTACTGCTTGAGCTTGATGTTCCGATGTTCCTGGTTTCAGGTAATCACGACATCGGTGGCTGGAGCTCTACTCCACCGCCAGATGGAACTGCCCGTCGTCAATGGTGGCGATTCTTTGGCTGGCCCAGGCTTTACAATCCACCAGCAGGCGCTCCAGAATACACTCAAAATTACAGTTTTGATTATGGCCCAGTGCACTACATCGGCATGGAAAGCTACGACAACTATGACATGTGGTGGTCAGGGATTTATGGAGCTGAAAGTTTCACATCGGGACAGTTGAATTGGCTTAACCAGGATCTTGCTGCAACAAGCAGCCAGGCCCAGGTGATGTTCTTCCATTACGATTTCCAGAATCAGCTCAATTTGAACACACTTGGTGTGGAGATGGCTCTTTATGGGCACATTCATCGTGACGATGGAAGCATTCACACACAGCCATACAACCTTGCAACCGACAATACTTGTGATGGTGCTCGATCGTATAGGCTCGTAAGAGTTTCTGGAAGTACACTCACTCCTATTGCCTCGCTATCTGCTGGATCAAGTGGGCAGAATCTGACTGTTGCTTATACCCCATCAAACAATGGAACCAGTAACAGCGTAACTGCAACTCTGGATAACAATCAGAATCAACGTTTTGAACATGCGCTTGTGAAATTTGAAATGCCATCGGGCTCCGTTTTTGAAGTTACAGGTGGGCAGCTTTTACAAATTGATAACACTGGACTGAACTCAATTGTTCATGTTGGTGTAGATCTGCAGGCAAACTCTCTGCAACCTGTAACCTGTAGTCTGAATGTAACTGGTGTGGAAATACCAAATTCGGTTGTGTTAAATCAGAATCATCCGAACCCGTTCAACCCATCGACATCTATCAGTTATTACTTGCCTGATAGTTGCCAGGCCATGCTGTCGATTCACGATATGCGTGGGCATCAGATTGCTCTGCTTTGTGATCAAACTCAGGCCAGTGGTAAATATGAAGTTCAATGGGATGGCAAAGACAATAATGGTACTGCAGTTGCATCGGGAAGTTATGTCGCCAAGCTGGTTGCTGGCAATCAGACCAGGCAGATCAGGATGGTGCTAATCAAGTAATCGGTTAATTACTTATTGCTGCAGAGACACCCATGCTTCCTTTAATTGCTTCTGTTTTTTCGTCTGCTGAAACATCGATGCCATAAGGAAATGTTTCTGACAATTCGTAGTAATTGATTATGTACTCTTCCGGAATAGTCCCATAACCATCTTGGCCCCAGTCTGTTCCCCAACTATTTCTGAAAATAAAAGTCTTTGTTTCGGAGTTATAGCCTATCAGCAAAATAACATGGCCACCCTTTTTGACCTCTTCAGAAGTTGGTAAGCGAAATTGGCCTTTTTCATCAACAGCATCAAAATGCCAGAATATATTCATAGCAACTGGCTTTTTCTCTTTTAAAATATATTGGCCGATATCTTCTCTATCGATATACACAGGCTGTGCAAGATATTCTGTTTTTTTAGCGTTCTCCGGAGGCACACCAGTAAAACACTCCATTGAATATTTTCCATTTGAGGATTTGCACCGCTCATCATTACTAGTCAGCCAATTTTCATTTTCATAAGCCCAGTTACTCTCATCCATACTTCCATATTTATATGCTTCAACTGCTAAATAGCCGGCCAATCCATCGATCGACAAATATCCTTCTTTGAGATAAGTATTAGTCAGTGCATATTTTTTTGCTGCCCAATAATTATACGATTCTGACATATCAACTACTTTGCCGTACTTATCCCAGATAAGATATTCTATCAGTGCCGTTGCGGCGAAAACAGAGCAAGTATTTCTTTTCCCCTGGTGCTTTACTGTTAAACTGTCCTCTCTTAAATCAACTATCCCGACTGATTTTTCTTTAACTTTATAATAATTATCCATCGAATTTTTTAGATGAGAATACTCTTTTTCAAAAACGAGATAATTATCGTGAGTTTTATCCAGCAATGCTTGCCACTCTGAATTTTCAAAATGTTCTTTGAATTTACTTTGTTTTACCAAAAATTGATGGTTTGCATATCCACTGTTTATTGATTGAGATAAATATTTAGTAAATTTGTTAATGTCGCCAAGCTGTAAATTAATTCCAGCGGCATAATATAATTCAGAACTTTTTGCTGTATCTGTTGCGAAAGCTTTTTCGAAGAACGAAGCAGCTTTTTGATAATCATTATCTATGAATGCACATGAATATGCCTGGGTAACAAACTCTCCATACGTCTGTGCGCTGCCAATGGAAAATGAAGATACTAAAAACAACGTTACACAGATTATTGAAAACAGGAGTCTCAAGCGCATGGTTTCCCCTTTAACTCAAAAACAATTACTTCATTTGATTAATAAACTATCGATGGATAATACTCAATTATACTTTTGTGTTCACATATATTTGGTTAGCATATAGATTAATGGCTATTAAAGGGGAAAAAGTTGGCAATAAATTTCGGTACCTCAAAAACCTTCCACTGGCTTGTCCAGATTCTGGTTTTTGCGTTTGGCGCTTCACTCTTATCGGTTTATGAAAGCCACAATTACATTGCTGCTGTGATGTTGATTGTTGCTGTTGTTGCCATGTTCTTCGGTCAGTTATCGTGGAACAAATCAGCTTTAATCTTTTCACTACTGGTTGCCATTTATTGTTTGCCAATTCTATTTCTCTATCTGAATGACATGGCCAATATCAAGTTCCTTGAAAAGCCGCTTGGCGCCCTGTTGATGATCCCTCCTCTGGCTCTGTTTCTCAAGCATCCACCTGAAAAAAAGTACTTTGAGACCGGAATAGCCGTTGGCCTGATTTTGGTATTTTTTGTAGCTCTTCCGCAAATTGTAAGCGGAAATTATCGAGTGTTTTTAGGCAGCAATCCCATACCATTTGCGATGACAGTAACCGGAATGGTAATGCTCTGTCTTCCAATGTTGAACAAGAGAAATGTTCCCAAAACAATTTTTGGGGGAATTGCAATCTTGCTTGGCTTGTTTTTGATAGTAGTAAGTGGAACCCGAGCCGCGTATGTTGCTGCACCAATTGGACTATTTATTTACATTGCGCTTTTGCCTGGAAAGAAAAAACGCTACCTGTTTTCTGGTGTCGCATTGACTGCTGTTGCCCTGATTATTGCTGTTAATGTTAACCCCACTCTACAAAAAAGAGCCGATTCCACTATTTCAGCTATCTCCGAAATTAGAAATGGCTGCATGGACTCCAGCATCGGAACAAGATTGAAACTCTGGAATGATGGTTTCAATAATGGACTTAAAAAACCATGGTTGGGAACCGGTTATAACGACAGGCAAGACCTGGAAGTTATAAAGTCAGATGGAGAACAAAAAACCTATGATAATGCCCATAATGAATATGTTGATGCGTTTTCAGCCAGAGGGATTCTTGGACTCACATCAACACTACTTTTACTTATAGGGCCGATAGTCCTGATCTGGAAAAAGCGATCCAGGGACCCTGGCCTCGCACATGCTGCTCTGGCTTTCTATGTCTCGATATATGTAAATGCCTGCTTCAATTTATATCTGTGGCGCTCTGCTCCATGGAAACTATTCATTATCGCAACTGTTGTGCTTCTGGCAATATTCTACTCAAGAGCAGATACCAAATTAAATAAAAACCCTGAAACAGGAACTTCGGCATGAAAATCACACATGTAAATTTTGCAGGTGCTTTTTCTGGCGGTGAAAGACAAACGTTGAACCTGATTGAATCTCTGGGTAAATCAGGAATTGAACAGGAACTTGTTTGTCGACCTGGAAAACCGTTGGCAGAAGAAGCTCGCAGCAAGGGAATCTCTGTCATTGAAATAAGACATCCTGCCTTGGGCATCCTGAATAGAAGATGGAAGCAAACAGACCTGATCAATGTTCATGAAGGCCGCGGAATTCATTGGGGAGCAAACGTAAAGCGACTCTGGGGGCCAAAGCTCTTGGTAACTCGCAGAGTGATTTTTGTACCATCGCAAAACTGGCTTACAAAAATCGATTACAAAGCCGCTGACCATTTCGTTGCAGTAAGCAATGCTGTAAAAACTACTCTGGAAGAGTATAGGCCTGGAGCAGAAGTAACAGTAATACCGAGCAGCTTTTCCGGATTTCCGTCAACAGGTGGAGACGCAAGTCTGATCAGGAACTTTTTTTTAGGTAAATTTCTGATAGGGCATGTTGCTGTTTTGAGCTCAATCAAAGGACATCGAACAACTCTGGATGCAGCAAGAGCTCTGCTTCCCGATTACCCTGAAATGCAATTCATAATTTGTGGAGATGGCCCACAAATGGAGCCGTTGAAACAACAAGCTGGCGATCTGCCAAATGTTACTTTTGTTGGCCATCAAAAAGATATCGGCAAATACTTTGAAGCTTTTGACCTTCTGGTTCATCCATCACAAAGTGAAGGTCTGGGATCTGTTCTGCTTGAAGCCCAGCAGCACAAAACTCCTGTGATTGCTTCCAATGTAGGCGGGATTCCTGACATAGTTAAAGATGGTGTTACGGGGTTATTGATTCCGCCGGATGACGCATCAACGCTGGAAAAATCAATTATAGAACTTTATGAAGATTCAGATTTGCGTAACAAAATAATTGAAAACGCTACTGCACAACTCAGGAACTTCAGTCCTGAAAATGTTACAGAACGATACCTGAAATTATATCAACAAATCCTGGCAACGTAGTTACTTCACCAATGAAATCATTTCGCTGACAGTCTGTCCGCCAGACTTCAAAACAACCATATAGTTTCCACTGCTCAGCTGCTGAGGTTGCCAGCTTTTTGTGTGCTCACCTTTTTCATAATAACTGTCTGCTATAGTCGCAACCAATGTGCCTTGCAAATCAAAAGCCTGCACCAGCGCGTGACCTGATTGAGCTATTTCAAAACTTATTGTAGTTGATGGGTTGAAGGGATTTGGAAATGCACTGAGTGTAGTTTCTGGCAGAAGCGGAGCAACGTCCACAACATCCCAGCCACCGCTTTGATAAACACCGCCACCTTGCAGTGCAACAAATACACCACCCCAGCTAGCTTCAATATCGATAGGATCTGCAGGCAACCCCTCAGTCACATCCTGCCAATTATTAAAGTCCATGTCCTTGCAGAATAGCACGCGGTCATCCCAGGTCACCACATAGGTTTCAGTCCAATAAATGAACGTATCGATTTGGATGAATCGTTGAGCAATAGATTTACAACTATATGGAAGAATCAACTCCCATTGCTCGCCGTTTGAGTCAAATTTGTAAAGCCCTGTGTCATTGGAAACCATCAAACTTACGTAGTTCACAAATGGCAGAGCTGAAATTGGTTCCTGCACATGCATACAGTAAATGCCCTGGTCATCAGGCAAATTGTGCTTCAAGTTGTCCCAGGTCTGGCCACCGTCTGTAGTATGGGTTACGTAATTATCCCCAGAGAGAAGTACCTCATCGTGACCAAGTACGGCCACACTGGTCATCGCATGATGACCGTGACCTGTAATCAATGACCATGACTGCCCATCGTCACCTGAGTGAAGCAATTCTCCATCGACAATATCACTCCAGGTACATGCATAAATAGCAGGGTCATCCCAGAGCGAGTATGCCATATCGGTTACACGACCGCCTTCGGACTCATGGACAAGAGTTTCAGTGTCACCCATATCATCGCTATAAAAAAGAGTGCCTTTGAACCAGGCGTTCACACCACCAGTGACAAGCCTGTCATCATAAATCTGGCCTTCAACAACGGCATATTTTGCCTTCCCAATCCAGCCAGGATGCGTGTGGTCGTCCCATAGCCCGGTCTGACTGTTGTAGCTGTAGAAACCTTCTTCAGTTGTTGCGTAAAGGCTGTTCCCCGACATACAGATGCCGTTAAGCAAATCGTCTTCAGCACCAATCAGCTCCCATGGATAGATAGATAATTCATCGGCAATAATTGGAGAGGCTAGAAGTAAAAGCAGTATCAATAACATTTTGCAGCTCCCGGAAATATATGACGCCATCGAATTAGTTCCTCTATAATTATACATTAACATCGCATAGCCTGTCCACTGAGCCGCCTTAATTCTGGCAAAATCCCCAAAATAAGCTATTCTTACGCCCTGTCCTGTTCTCAATTCATTATCAGAAAGCGGTATGAGAATGCAGATTAGAAATGTGGCAATTATTGCGCATGTTGATCACGGTAAAACAACTTTGGTCGATGAAATATTAAAGCAATGCAATGTATTCCGTTCCAACCAGGAAGTTCAGGAACGTGTTCTTGACTCCAATGATCTTGAGCGCGAGCGCGGTATCACAATTACGTCAAAGAACTTTGCCGTTACATATAAAGATACAAGAATCAATCTGATCGATACACCTGGTCACGCTGACTTTGGTGGCGAAGTTGAACGCGTCCTGAAAATGGCTGATGGAGTTTTACTTCTTGTCGATGCATTTGAAGGTCCAATGCCACAGACTCGTTTTGTAATGCAAAAAGCTATGCAACTGAACCTCAAACCTGTTGTAGTTATTAATAAAGTTGATCGTCCCGGCTCCCGCCCCGATGAAGTTCTTGATGAAATCTTCACTCTGTTTATGGAACTTGAAGCAAGCGATGACCAACTCGATTTCCGAGGTGTTTATGCTGCTGGTCGCGATGGCTGGGCTGTAGGCGAACTTGAAGACAAACGCGAAAACCTGTTCCCTCTGCTGGATATGATTATCGACCATGTGCCTGCTCCAAAAGTTGAAGAGGGTCCAACTCAAATGCTGATCGCGGCAATGGATCACTCTGATTATGTAGGCAGAATTGGTGTTGGCAGAATTGTGCGTGGATCTCTGGAAGCAAAACAGAAAGTTGTTTTGATCAAACGGGACGGCACTGAACAGTCATCTCAAGTCACACGATTATATGTGTTCGATAATCTGGGCAAAAAGGAAGTCGAAAAAGTTCAATGTGGTGACCTATGTGCTGTCGTTGGTCTTGAAAGTGTAGATATTGGCGATACTTTGGCCGATGCTGAACACCCTGAACCATTGGACATCATTGCAGTTGATGACCCGACTTTGTCTATGAGTTTCATGCCAAACAACAGTCCTGGTTTTGGCAAAGATGGAAAGTATGTAACAAGCCGCCAGGTTCGTGAGCGACTATTCAAAGCTGCTGAACGCGATGTTGCCTTGCGAGTTGAAGACACAACCAGTGCCGATGCTTTCAAAGTTTCAGGTCGAGGCATTCTGCACCTGTCGATCCTTATGGAGAACATGAGGCGTGAAGGTTTTGAGTTTATGGTTGGCCAGCCTCAGGTTATCTACAAGGAAATCGGCGGTAAAAAAGCTGAACCTGTTGAAGTTCTGAACATAGATGTACCAAATGATCTGGCTGGAACAATTATCGAATATGCATCAACTCGTAAAGGCGAAATGGTGTCGATGGAACAGCGGGAGAACAGAACTTATCTGATATTCCACATTCCAAGTCGTGGCCTGATTGGATTCCGTAGCAAAATGTTGCGTGCAACTGCTGGTGAAATTGTGATGCACCACCGTTTCCACCAATACGAATATTTTAAAGGTTCAATTCCAGAACGAACCAACGGAAGTATCATCAGTATGCGTGGTGGAAAATGTGTTGCCTACTCTCTAGATGCCCTGCAAGACCGCGGCATATTCTTTGTTGAACCGGGTGACGAACTTTATACCGGACAAATTATTGGTGAATACACTCGCGACGAAGACCTGGTTGTAAACGCTCAAAAAGCAAAACAACTCAGCAATATGAGATCGTCTGGCGCAGACAGAAAAATGAAGGTTGCCCCACCGCTGATTATGAGTCTTGAGGAAAGTCTTGAGTACTTGAATCACGATGAACTTGTGGAAGTAACTCCAAATAATTTGCGCTTGCGCAAAACCATGCTTGACGAAAATGACAGAAAACAAGCTGCAAAAAAGCTTAAACTTTCTGAAGGCATTACTGACTAGTCGTTATCACACCGCTGAGCTTCATGTTCGGCGGTGTGCTCTTCATCGAAAACATTTTCCAGATTATTTTTTATACAGTCACTGACATTCCGATTCGCAATCCGCTGAACATTTATCAAATGTCGTGCTGAAATATTATCTGCAGTTATATTTTTTCCGCCAGAACCACAACCCAAAGTCAACGATGGTTGCAGTTTGTTATAGGTTCCACCAAGTGCACCCTGTGATGCAGGAACATTCACCAGAATCCTGCCTGCGTCCAGAACCTCGGTGAACTTCTTGATCATTCTATCTTTCTTTGAAAAAATACTGACTGTGTGACCTAGTCCACCAAGCTTGTTTATCTTTCTGCAGATATCAACTGCATCGGCAAAACTCTCGGCAGTATAAGAAGCCAGAATTGGTGCCAATATTTCATGTGAAAGCGGATGGTCCTTACCAACATCATCAAGTTCTGCAATCAGAACTTTTGTCCCCGCAGGAACCTTGATGCCGGCCATTTCAGCAATCGTTTCTGCCGACTGCCCTATTACAGTTGCCTGCATGACTCTGGCGGCTGAATTGTATGCAGTTTCTGAAAGCTGATCAACCTCATCGCCAGTTACAAAATATGCGCCCTGTTTTTCAAACTCGGCATGAACTTCCTCGGCATGACTTGAACGCACAACCATTGCCTGTTCGCTGGCACAAATTGTTCCGTTGTCAAAAGTTTTACTTTTGATAATTTCACCAACAGCAAAAGGAATATCTGCACTCATGCCAAAGTATACAGGCACATTACCTGCACCCACACCAATAGTTGGATTGCCTGATTTTTGAGCTGCACGAACCAGATCAACAGATCCCGTTGCAAGATTGACTGCCACTTTTTTGTGAGCCATCATCTGCTGTGTTTCTTCTGGAGTTGAGCGTTTTACCCATTGAATACAATTTTCCGGCGCACCTGCAGAAAGTGCTGCTTCATAACAAATCCTGGCTGCTTTAACTGTACATTTTTTGGCAGCACCGTGCGGCCTGATAATAATCGGGTTACGAGATTTCAGACAAATCAGAATTTTGAACAAAGCCGTTGAAGTTGGGTTGGTAATTGGAGTAACTGCCATAATCGGACCCAAAGGCTGGGCGATTTCCATAATATCGCTGTCATAGTCACCTGAAATAATTCCAGCTGTTGTGAGATCTTTTATATCGTCATAGACCCATAGAGTTCTACCATCGGCGGTGAAGGCAATATCAAGCACTGCATTATCAGGGAATGGGTTAAAAACTGAAATGATTTCTCTCACCCCAGTCCGAGTTGTTCCAGAAGCGAAATTCCACTCAACAGAAGCATTTGAAGCGCAGGGAGCCTGAGAAGTTCCAACGAGCCCGCTTAGACGATGCTCAACTATCAGACTTCCCACATCGGATTGAATAAATGCTGCAGCGTATTCACCATTTACTCCTTCGATTTCTGACAGAGTTATAGAAGTCATTGACCGTTCTGGAGTGGTAATTTCTGTTGTGACAGAAGTTAATTGTAAAGTTT
>JAAESD010000282.1 GCA_024229695.1 bacterium | reverse complement strand
GCATTTCTTTGTCCACAACTGGCCAGATAAGACTGCCTAACTCACCCTGATTGATGTTGTTTCCATTTACTGTGGTTAGCAGTTTATCTTGCTCGCAATCATCTGGAAAACCTGCTGATGTTTCTAAATGTGCAACTATTAGGCCGGATCCATTGATTTTGGCGGGTCCTAGATCGAAGTGGTGTGCTGCAAGAACTCCTGATTCTGATGGTGAAGTCTTGATCGATAATGTACGCTTAAGAAGGGTTCTTGCTAGATACTCCTCGTCGCCGGCACCAACTCGTTTTACAATCCCTTCTACCCAGAATTCAGCTTCCCCACTGCCATCATCTTTCAGGTCTGGATTATATCTTCTAAGGCGATAATAGGTTTGGATGGCTCCCAAGTCTTCTGTTTTTCCATCGTCACGAAGGGTTGTTGGATCAGCTTCTGTGCTTAATGGAACAGTATAGATTGGCCAGATCAAGTCAGCACCATCAACGGTAAGCGTTGGAAGACCTGATGCTGAATTAATGCAAAGTTCACCATTCGTTGTTGGAATTGCTTGGCTGCCAGGCGATTGCCAATAATAATGATCTGATGCAGCGTCAGTGCAGTCTGATGGGTGATCAACTGATTCGTCTGTACACCTATTCTCTAATGCGTATAAATACCCCCTGTATTCATCGGGGCGATCGTTGTTCAGCTCACTAACAATTCGATTGAAGCCACTCGAGGCAGCGGCTTCGGCCATCTGTTGATGAGTTTCTGATGAGCCCAGCTTCCTGGTCATCATTTGCCGCATGACTAAGCCTGTTACACCTGTAATCAGAACCAAGCCCATGATCAAAGCCAAGACAAGGCTGATGCCTTGCTCTTCCTTGCTGGGCTTGAAGTAACGAGTAACCAGTAGGTTACGAAGAAGAGAGTTTTTAGTCATTTGAGATAATGTTTGGCGAGCTCATTGCCAACGAATTTGGTTGCAATGGCGTTGTTGTTACCATCCTATCTAAAAATCATTCTTTGATGGATGTGTTGTTCTATATCAACTGATTTTGTGATTCTGCTCACAGCCTTATCAAGCTTCCAGGATTAAGGGCGATTGACTGATGGCCCGATCTGTTGCTTAGAGCATTGGTAGCACTAGATCTTAAGTGATTGCACTTGAGCTTCTGGGAAACCATGCCTTGGAAGCGATTGCTAGCTTTCGGTTGATTTCTGTTTCTCTGCTTGAAGTCTTTTTATATTTGCTTGGGTTTCTTGGTCATCATGATTACCAG
>JAAESD010000281.1 GCA_024229695.1 bacterium | reverse complement strand
TGGGCTATCTGCACAAAATGAATCTTTTTCAGGTTCACCCCCAAAAAACATCTTTCCAGCTTCAGGACCGCCTTCTATACAGCCATCAGGATTAGCTTCGCAGTATGCCCCTCCTTCTTCAAAAGCATCACCAACGAATTCTGGACCATTTGCACATTCAGGTAACCATGTTTGTTCAGTACAGTATTCTGGTTTTATATTGTTTTCTGTAAAAGTATATTCAAAACCCATTCCCTGAACCATATCTTCAACAAAATGATTTCCAGCAAATGCCTGCGCTAAAAATTCTGGAGGTGGAGAGCCAGCAGCACACTCTGTATCGTTTGGGTTATCTGCACAAAAAGTTCCCTCAGCAAATTCATCTTGACCAGCATTAACAAACATATTTGCTGCAGCTAATGCCATAGCACTTGCAACATCTCCTGTTTCGGCCAATTCATTAACAGCATTGGTGTCGGCAGAGATAAATTGCATCATTCCATGTTGTGCTCTAAAGCCACCATTTTCATTATGATCAAAACCTAAACCCTGAAGAGCATCATTTTCATGGACTGAAGCTGCCTCTGAGAAAGTATCAATAAATTCTGTCATAGGAGGAAGTTCTTGTGCAACACCATCAACAGGTGCTTCCTGCCAGTTTGCATTTATAAACTCTTGGACCACTTCTTCGGGAACCGCTATTTCTGCAACAGCTTCAGTCAGCACTTGAACAGATTCAGTAATATCTCCTGGGGCACCAGCTGCTACTAGTAATGTTTGCGCTAATTCCATTCTGTTGGTATCACCCTCAGTAAATACAGCATTTGCAGCAATATCTGCAGTTAAATCTTTAGTACCATCTGCTAAATTTTCTTGAGTTTCAGCTTTACAGGTATAACTACAAGCACCCTCCATGTTGGAAACAAATTCATCAACTATCAATGCTACTGAAGAGGAATCCTCTTCAATCCATCCAGATCCGCCAGTGGTCCCACTTCCAAGTTCTGTACCAGCAGTTTGAGAGACAGCAACGAGTACAGGGTTTCCCTCAGTATCAGGTAATAGCTCACTAAATACAGCATCATCACTTTCTTCACCACCTTCTAACACAGTGCTTGTGGCAGAAAAAGTGGATACGTCATATGCAAAAACCCCTTCAGTTCCATGAACGGAGAGTTCTGCTGTAGGAGTTACAATCTTTGCTAGTGAGGCGTTAAGACCTTCACTGAATATGTCATAGGCA
>JAAESD010000280.1 GCA_024229695.1 bacterium | reverse complement strand
GTAAAGAGCTGCTTGAATCCAACATACAAGACGAAATTAACCATGATCTTGCCCTTAACTATGCAGCTGCTGTTCATCAAGTCCCTGGAAAAATCCAGGCTGAGGCTGACAAAATTGCTAAAACGTGGATTGGACTGGATAGACACCCCGTCCTCAAGGCAGCCATACTCGAACGCAGTGTTTTCTTCGTTCTTCTGCCAATATTCAGGTTCCTTGGTGACACAGGGTTGCGCACAACGTCAGCCGACATCAGCCGAGACGAAATGACCCATGTATGTGCCCATTCCATGGTTGCAAAAGAAGTAGGTGCTACATCAGATAAGACACTCAATCAGCTACGACGTGCAACTGTACGTTGGGTTGTTGAGCCACTCTTAGCTGAGAACGAGAACAAGCACCTGTCCAGTAACTTCTGGATGAAGTGCAGCGATAGTCTCTACAAAACTGGCAAAGCTGCTGGTCTTGCAGACACTAGAGCCTCCAGAATGCCTGCGTTCTTTGAGAGTGATTCACGTAACCTACCCCAATATGCTTAATGAGTGAAGTACATACAGCTGAATTAATATGGGTTACTCCTGATGCTGAGAAACTAATCGGTAAAATTGCCAGAGTTTCTAATCCAGCTAATGAAGATAACCCAGATAGCGAGAAGCTATTAAAGTATCTAATCAAGCACAGGCACTGGAGCCCATTTGAAATGGCTTCAATGTGCGTGGAGATTCAAACTACTAGAGCTATTGCACCTCAAATTCTGAGGCACCGTAGCTTTAGTTTTCAAGAGTTCTCACAACGCTACGCTGAAGTGACTGACTTACATACACCTCAGTTACGTCGCCAAGATTCAAAGAATAGACAGAACAGCATTGCTGACTTACGTCAAGCTGACATTGATCAGTGGAATCTTCTTACTGAAGAGCACTTCAAACATTCAATGGATCTCTATAAAGCACTGCTTGAGAAAGGAGTTGCTAAGGAGTGTGCTCGTTCTGTACTGCCTTTGAATACTGGAACAAGGATGTACATGTCAGGTACTATCCGTAGCTGGCTTCATTATGTTGACTTACGTTCTGCTAATGGAACACAACTAGAGCATCAGAATATTGCACTAGAAGTGTTAGCTATACTACAAAAAGAGCTACCAACAATTGCAAACGCTATGTGGCCTAAGAATGATGCCTAGTAATGACAAACGTGAAGCCCTTGAAGAAGCACTGCGAGCTGTTGAACATCTCGGCAATTCTTATATGGCTGGCAACATTCAAAGAGAAATTGCAGAGTTAGACAAACAGGAACTCGCAAAATCTAAAAAGAGCGATTAAACTAAGGACTGACAACAATATCAGTCATAATGAATTTTATCGCCGCAACTGTAGAGCTTAAAGAATTTTGCTCTGATCCAGTCAAGGCTTACGGTCTTGACTATGTAGCTGCTGAAGCAGTTATTCCAGGTAACAATGACAGTAGTCAAGTTAAACTAAGAGTACTCTGTTACGACAGACAAGGTCCAAAGCTATCAGCCTTCCAATCATGGAAAACAGGCACCCGTGTTTTAGTCACAGGTAACTTAGTCTTCAGTGATGATTCGTCACAACCACTAGATCTAGTTGTTACTACTTTGGAACATGCTATCCCCCAAGAAATGTACTGCAATCAAGTCGTACTGGGGAATGCGTTCTTTGGTTCTGATGAGATTAAAGAACGTAAAAATGGTCAAGTTGCTATCAAGATTGGCAGCACACTAGACAACTCTGACATCACTACCTGGTTGTTTATGGAGACACATGAATCAAGAAAAGCAAAACTCACTGAGCGAGTCCGTAAAGGGCGGCCTATCTGTGTGCAAGGATATATTCGGGAGTTTAGAAAGGAAGGCGACACGAGCCCTTACAGAGCTATCGTCGCAAATGACTTCACGACTAGAAAGGAAACGCCGCGTACAGGAAGAGGAGCACCGACGACGGGAGGCGCTAAAGGTTATGGCGAAGTTGACCCAACCCCGGAGTATTGATAAGAAGAGCTGGTTTAAATAATGGCCAACAAAATGAAGAGGCTCGTCAGACTCAACACTGTGTTTGACGGCCTCATTTTTATTACCAATTTATTTATATGTTCTGGAGTTGTACGTCACTGGTACACAGTTCCTGCACATCAGCACGTATCACCTACTATTCAATCCTCACCACCACCCCACCGTAGGCTGACTCATGACTAAACAAATGCAAACCAACCAATTCACAACTGAAGAGCTTGAGCATTTAGCAGAACTTTTGTACTGCCGTTGCAGAATTGTAAACGGCAAGCAAGTTTGGGACAATAAACAAGACCGAGATCTTATTGAAAAGATCAACAATGCTCTAACAAAAGCCCGCGTGCGACCCTAAAAATAGTATCAAAAATTTTGGGGCTTAATTAGGCCACAAGTTATATATTAAGCGTCTATATTATAGAGGTCTAAACAATATATAACATGACACTACAAG
>JAAESD010000279.1 GCA_024229695.1 bacterium | reverse complement strand
TTGAGATGGTGCTCCAGCAGGCCGCCACAATTCCCAGCCACTTGCACTTGAAAAGGATTAAGGCCATCGATGGCAATGATGCTTCAAGCCTTATTAATCTGGTAGCACTTTATCCAAAAGTTGTTAAACAGTTCCTAGAACAAGTTGATGACATCCTCGGCATTGATGTTTTAACCACTCTTAAATCTTCGGGTACTCAGTCATGATTGGTTTGATTGCTTCGGTCTCTTTGGTTACCTTTGCTGCTGGTTCAGCATTGGCGTTGGTTCTAAGAAATCTTTATTACATCTGTCAGCCAAGTGAGGTTTTGATCTTTGCCGGTCGACGCACGGTGACTGGTGCGGGTGAAACTGTTGGTTATCGGTTGGTGAAAGGTGGAAGCAGTATTCGAGTGCCTGTGATGGAAGAAGTGATGAGAATGGATCTAAGCAATATGATTATCGACCTCAAAGTTGACAATGCATATTCGAAGGGAGGCGTGCCGCTTAATGTCACTGGGGTTGCAAATATTAAAGTCTCTGGAAATGAGCCTGGTATTCATAATGCAATTGAGCGATTGTTAGGGAAAACTCAGGAGCAGATTCAACGCATTGCCAAAGAAACGCTTGAAGGAAATCTAAGAGGCGTCATGGCAAGTCTCACTCCAGAACAACTTAATGAGGACAAGATAACTTTTGCGCGGACCTTGCTTGATGAAGCTGAGGATGACCTGCAGAAACTTGGCTTGGTTTTGGATACATTGCAGATCCAGAATATCTCTGATGATGTTCGCTACCTGGACTCAATTGGCCGTAAACAGCTTGTTGAACTGCAGCGAGATTCTAGGATTGCAGAAGCAGAAGCAACCTCTCAATCGGAAGTTAAGCAGGCAGAGAATGAGAAAATTACGGCATTGCGGCGTTTTGATAAGCATCTTGCCGTAGCAACTGCTGATTCTCAAAAACGAATCACAGATGCTTTGACAAGACGTGATGCCATTATTGCTGAAGTTAATGCTGAAGTCGGTGCTGAGTTGGCTCGTGCAGAGGCTGAGTTGCCAGTTCAGGAAGAGCGGATTAAG
>JAAESD010000278.1 GCA_024229695.1 bacterium | reverse complement strand
TTTTTTGACATCCTTGACGATGCTGCTGATAGAGGGCTTGATGTGCGGGCACTTGTTTGGCATCCGGAAGGTCCTTCAGCTGAAGCCGAAGACACATTATGCGCTGACGCCACAACAGCAGGAATGCTATCTGTTAGGGGTACGCGTTGGCAGCTGCGGTGGGATGCGGTTGGAAGGAATTGCCAACATCAAAAGGTTTGGATTATTGATGCTGGGACACCAAATGAAATTGCGTTCGTTGGTGGAATCAACATCACCCAGGGATCAATGGCGGACTCATCACATGGAGAACCAACGTTTGGTGAACGTAACGAAAGATATTCAAATATTCATGACGTTCATTGCCAAATACAAGGACCTATCACCAGTGATGTACACACAAATTTTGTCATGCGATGGAATCACGCTTCAGAACAGGACAAAACATTTGGGAGTTGGCCAGAAACAGAAACCAATGATTTACCTGAGGTGATCGGGATTGCCGCTGATGCTGGAAATGTAAGAGCGCAGATAACTCGTAGCGTTCTCCCTGACCTGTACTCTGAACTGCCTGAAGGGGAAAATAGTGTGCGCCAGCAGTACCTCGAAGCTTTCGAAGCAGCCCAAGAATACGTGTATGTTGAGAATCAGATTTTTTTAAGCA
>JAAESD010000277.1 GCA_024229695.1 bacterium | reverse complement strand
TTCAAAACACTGTTCAACTGTGAATCCAAATGATGCTGCCTTGGTTAACTCCTTTCCTACAGAGTTCATGACCATCTGACTGCAAGACGCTTTTTTTCTTTTCCTCATAGCGAACCATTCTTTCAAAACTTCATCACTTGGCTTTGAAGGCCATGATGAGAAGTCGAGCGAAGTCGAGGCGGCAGTCTTCTTATCTTTAGTTGGTGGTTCTTGGTTCTTAGTTAATGGTTTATAGTTAAGGTTACCATCGGGTTTCGACTCGGTATCCACTTGGTTAGCATCTGGTAACCCAGTGGGTTTTGCTAAGTCATTGTTTTTAGGGCGTCCTCCAGATTTACCATTGTTTCTGTTCTTTTCTGCGCGTTTTTGATATTCACTGATTAATTTATCAAGTTCTTTGATGTGGTAACCGTCTTTCTCTTTTGTGAAGAATTCTTCAAGCAGTATCTCAACGGTTTCCGACTCGTCACCCAATCGCAATTTACGCAAAACCATTTGGGTTTTTGTTGGGATATTTGTTTCCGTGCTGATGTAGTAGTTAAACAAACGAAGAAGGATTGCTTCCTCTTTCAGCGTTAAATGGGCGGTATCTTTAACCCAGTCCGCTATGTTGAATTTGTAATAATGCATGTTAGAATATCCGTGTTGATTGCTTTACCTAAACCCTGACCTAGCCGTCGGGGTTTTTTATTTGTTAAATTTGCCCCACATCTCAGAAACCCACGTTACACCCTTTGGTGTGAACTTAACCGTGTTGAATGCGTGACCGTTGCGCTCACCTGTCGATGTGTGGAAGTATCCTTTCTTATCGTATGCTGCATAAACAACCCAAGAGTTGTTCAAGTGATACATAATTCGATTAACAACAAGCATTGATCTCAACATGCGTTCATTTGCTTGCAGCAACTTGGCGACTTCACGGAATGTTTTATTACCAGTTGACTCAACGTAGCGATCCACAAATTCAACCTTTGGCGCTTGTAGCTCAAGTTGACGCGCTTGATCTGCAGCTAACTGTAAAGCCTCGGAGAATGTTTGAGGGAGTTTTGGTTGCGGTGTTGATAGTTGCTTTAGTTTCTCCAATACAGACTTACGTACGGCTTTGGACTCACGCATACCGATAAGTAGCATTTGGTCTACATCAAGATTTGCCACTTCACGGGTACGACCACCAGTAGAATCCATGACGAAAATTTCGTCATGACTTAAATCAAGTTCATCTTTCACGCGAGTCAAGAAATCTGCATAACGGCTCACTTTTTCACCAGCAGCCAAACGAGCAGGGTTGATAATCTCATTCAAGAAATCCAGTGATGTCATTGTTACTTCGTTGTTGATGGTTTGTAGGTTCATTACTTTGCCTCGCTTAGTGATTGTTTGTATTCATTGATAAGCTGATCGATCTTTTCA
>JAAESD010000276.1 GCA_024229695.1 bacterium | reverse complement strand
TCTGAAGAATGTAGAGACTAACCGTGGCCCAGGAACTATCACAGCGTTTGCTTTCTTAGAAGCATTTGTTGACGAGGATGTCCCATTCGCCCACTTAGACGTTGCTTCAACAGCTTCCAAAGGTGACGAAGTGACAGGTCGCCCAGTATCACTGTTGGTTCAGTTCCTACTTAATCGTACTTTATAGGAGACACATTATGATTGATAAACATTGTGGTACATGTACTAACAACGTTGGTACAACAGAAGTTATTGGACAGGCAGGCAATGTCATTTGTGAAGAGTTCAGCAAGACTCTGCCGAACAGCTCGGTCAATCCAGCTTTGAGTGCCAAGTGCGCTTACTGGACTGATAAGTGTAACGGTTGCAGTGATAAAGAGTGCTCTCGGTCATGAGTTGCGAGAACTGCGGAGGCAGTATGGCAGGTGATGGATACAGCGTTGTATTGCACTGTGAGTACACAGACCCTGATGGCATGGAAGCCGATGCTGGCCCCATCTACTGCGAAGATTAAAACACTGTATTATGAAATAAACACCAAAGAGGTACATTCAATGAGCAATATATTACTATCAGATAACGATATACCTTCAGAGGTATGCCAAGCACTCAGAGTATTAGACAAACACTTAGTGAATGTAAATCGAGTAGAAGTCATAGAT
>JAAESD010000275.1 GCA_024229695.1 bacterium | reverse complement strand
AATGGAAGATGTTCTTTCTCAATAATAAGCACAGAAAAAAGGGACTCTATTGAGCCCCTTGAAACTGGTGTAAATAAAATTTATTTACTGTATAGTGCTGACATGCGTGATTTTAAACGAGCTGCGCGTTTACCAGGGATAACCCCTTTGCGAGCTTGAACATCAAGCATCTTGTAAATTTTGTGCAAACTCTCAGGGCTTTTGTCCTCAGAAGTACAAAGAACCTTGAATTTTTTAATAGCAGTACGCATTTGCGTTTTGTTTTCGCGGTTAGACAACCGTTTAGCGGTACTGGTCTTAACCCGTTTTTTGCAACTTTTGTGTTGTGGCACTGTTTTGACCTCCTTAAAATCAAACGCGAATTTAACCTGAACGGCTGTTAATGTCAAGTATACCCCAAGATAAAAGCAAAAAAGGCAAAAGTTCTTCAATTGCTTCCAGGATGCCTGATCAGGCAGGTGTATATCTGCATAAAGACAAGCAGGGGAAGATTATATACGTAGGCAAAGCAATAAATCTCAAGAAACGTGTTAGTTCATATTTTCAGACTTCAACTAATCGTCCACCACGGCTTCAGCAGTTGGTTAATAAGATTGCCGATGTTGATTTTATCGTTACAGACAGTGAAGAACACGCTTTAGTGCTTGAAAACCAACTAATTAAGGAATATCGGCCTCATTACAATGTTTTACTCAAGGATGGCAAACAGTATCCCTATATCAAAGTTGTTTTGAGTGAGTTCTGGCCAAAAGTGGAGATTGTTCGAAATATCGCCAAAGGTAAAGATCGATATTTTGGACCATATACAAGTGTTCATGCTATGAATCAGACACTCAGCTATATACTCAAAATATTCAAAATCCGTACCTGTAATCTTGATCTTGTTGAAAATAACTCTGAACGAGCATGCCTTGATTATCAGATAGGCAGGTGTAGCGCTCCATGTGCTGGATTTGATGAGCATTCAGAGTATCTGGATAGAATTAATAATTTGATTCATTTTCTGGATGGATCAAACTCTGTTGTCGTAACCACGCTTGAAGAACAAATGGCAACCCACGCAAAAAACAGGGAATATGAACATGCTGCAGACTGCCGAGATCGGCTGACACTTCTCAACAAAACCATTTCCAACTACAATCACATTTCAGGCCTGTCAGGTTCTCTGGATGCACTTGGAATTGCACGCGATCGTGCCAGGGCATGTGGAGTGGTTCTTCGAATTCGTGGCGGGCTTCTGCTGACATCACACCACTTTCTGTTTGATGACAAGCTCCTGGGCGATACACCGGTGTTGTTGAATCAACTTTTACGCGAATATTACTCCAGAACTGATGATTATCCTGCTCATATTGTGTTGCCAACAGAGATCGCCGATGCAGATACCTGGTCTAAACACTTAACAAGTTTGAATAAGAAGTCTGTTGCAATTGGTATTGCACAAAGAGGAGCAAGGCTTAAAGCTGTGAAAATGGCTACTGATAATGCCACCTGGAGATTGAATGAGTACATGGCAAAGTCATTGTCACATAAATCAATTAAACCAGGCAGAACTATAGATTTGCAGAAAGCACTGGAACTTGAGTCAGTACCTGAAACCATCGAGTGCTTTGACATCTCCAATTTTCAAGGCAAAGAGACTGTTGCCTCATTGGTATATTTTAAAAACGGTGAACCGTTGAAGAAAAGATATCGCAAATTCAGAATCAAAACTGTAGATGGCATTGATGATTTTGCATCGATGAGAGAAGTAGTTCGACGCTATTATAAACGTCTGATTGAAAAAGAACTGGCACCAGCCGATTTAGTAATCGTAGATGGTGGGAAAGGGCAACTTTCTTCTGCCAGGACAGTGTTGACGGAACTTGGCTTGCATTCGGTGCAGCTTATTGGGCTTGCCAAAAAGAAGGAAGAAATAATAAGAGAAGATAAACCTCCGGTATTGCTTCCTCTTACCAGCCCTGCTATAAATCTATTGCAATATGTGCGAGATGAAGCACATCGATTTGCAATCACATATCATAGGCAATTAAGAGCCAAAAGTATTACAAAATCTGCTCTTGATGATATCCCTGGAATTGGCCAGGTAAAAAAGATGGCACTGCTCCATCACTTTGATTCTGTTGATAACATTCGCATCGCATCTGTTGAATGCCTTTCCGAGGTCAGAGGTTTAAGTAAAACTGATGTTTTGCGTGTTTTCGAATATTTTAATTCCGGAGGCAGCTTTGCCAAATAATTCATGGGATGAGCACATTGATGATTACTTGAGTTTTGCCAGTGCCGAAAAGGGATTGGCAGCAAGTAGCATCGATTCTTACGCCCGTGATTTAAAACAAGTCCGCACCTGGGCAATAAAGAACAAATGCAATTGTCCATCGAAAATGAGTGGCAATAAATTCAGGGAATATTTTTTGCACTGCTCTGAAAGACTTGGCCCCAGATCCAGAGCACGGATGATTTCAACTCTCCGCAGTTTTCACAGCTATCTTATTGGTGAGGGAGTCTTGATAGTTGACCCGCTACTGACTGTTCTTTCCCCTAAATCACAACGCAAATTGCCAACTGTATTATCGGTTGAAGTTATTGATAGAATCATAAACTGTGTCGATTATTCCACCATCGGTGGAAGCAGGGATAAAGCAATTCTGGAAACTTTGTATGGATGTGGGATTCGTGTAGGGGAACTGTGTGGAATCGATATTCTGGACATCGATCTTGAAAGCGAATTTCTGCGTGTTAAAGGTAAAGGTGACAAGCAACGAATTGTTCCAGTCAGTGGACCGGCATGTATTGCGGTCAAAAATTGGATCAGATCAAATAGAACTCAAATCAATAATTGTGACAGCAAGGCTCTTTTTGTGAATCTGCGTGGTGGCAGATTGTCACGAGTATCAGTGTGGAAAATAATCAAGAAGTATTGTCACGTAGCTGGCATCGATACAAAAATCACACCTCATACATTCAGGCACTCTTATGCTACTCATCTGCTCGAAGGCGGGGCAGACCTACGAGTTGTGCAGGAGCTATTGGGGCATGCTGATATCTCTACAACTGAGATTTATACACATATAGACAAATCGTTCATTACAGAGGCATATCTTAATGCCCATCCGCGAGCGAGAAAATAGTAACCCTGCTTTGACACAGGCTGTCAGCAATGATAATGTTCAGCTGGAACTGGATTGATCCGTAACATGTCAGGAAAGGTACATCCTTGCAGAAGAAAACAATACTAAGCGGTAACCGCCCAACAGGTTTATTACATTGGGGTAATTATACAGGTGCACTCGAAAACTGGGTCAAACTTCAGGACGATTATAAATGCTTTTTTATGGTCGCTGACTGGCATGTTCTGACAACTGCATTGGACAAAGTTCCCGAGATAAAACAAAATAGCCGTGAAATGATAATCGATTGGCTTGCCGCAGGCCTCAATCCTGAAAAGTCTGTACTGTTCATTCAGTCTGAAATCAAAGAGCATGCAGAACTGTATCTCATATTCAGCATGATGATTTCCATGGGTCGATTGGAACGCAATCCCACTTTCAAAGAACAAATACGCGATTTAAAAATGCAGGGCGAAATCAGTTATGGCCACCTTGGCTATCCTGTACTGCAAGCTGCTGATATTCTGGCTTATAAAGCTGATGCTGTCCCGGTAGGTGAGGATCAATTGCCTCATATTGAATTGACTCGCGAAATAGCCCGTCGTTATAACCACCATTTTGGGAATGTATTTCCTGAGCCTGAAGGTCTGGTTACAAAATTCGGCCGATTCCCTGGCACAGATGGTAAACGGATGAGCAAGTCGCTTGGCAATACCATTGCACTTTGTGCAACTGAAGATGAAATCAGAAAAAGCCTTAAGACAACTTTCACTGATCCTGATAGATTGAAACTGACTGACCCTGGCAATCCTGATATTTGTGCAATCTACAGTTATTATCAAAAATTTGCCCAGGACGATGCAGAACTGACTGCACAGGAGTGTCGCGGTGCAGCACGCGGTTGTGTTGCCTGCAAAAATCAGCTCGCAGATTCAGTTGTAGACTACTTTGCTGAAATCAGAGAACGCAGAACTTATTATGAAGGAAAACCTGCTCTGGTTGACGAAATAATCGAACACGGAAACACACAAGCCAGAGAAGCTGCTGCTTTAACACTTGCAACTGTTCGTGAATCAATGGGAATCGGGTAATAAATTGAGTGACCAGAATCCAGCTACAACCAATGAAATCAGTTGGGAACTTCCTGACGATCTGGAATATTTTCGTTCCAGTGAAGCATGGCGTGTTGAGCTGTCATCTTTTAACGGTCCTATGGATCTGCTACTATACCTGATCCACAAAGATGAAATCGACATTTATGATATCCCTATTTCTTATATCACAAACAAGTATCTGGAATACATCGATGTCATAAAGGCTCTCTCTCTTGAAACAGCTGGTGAATTTATTGTAATGGCAGCAACACTGGCTCGCATCAAGGTGAGAATGCTATTGCCAATCAAAGCTGGCCCGGATGAAATCGATGAAGAGGATCCTCGTGCTGAACTTGTTCGTCGTCTTCTTGAATACAAGCGTTTTAAAGATGCTGCATCTGATTTCAACAAGCTTGAGACAGAGCGCGGAAAACTGCATGTCAGAACACACCGCTATCCATTTATGAAAGAAGAAGCTGAACCACCCAAACTGCGTCTCAATATGTTTGAGTTGTTGAATGCTCTATCAGGGATAATCGAACGTGTTACATCAACAACAGGGCACACTGTCAACAATGTTATATTTACAGTCAGCCAGAAAATAGAGTTATTACAGGAGCTCTTGTCCGATGGGAAAACAGTTCGCTTTGATGAACTATTCAAAAATGACTCTATTAAAATGGAAGTCGTAGTAACTTTTGTGGCAATCCTGGAGCTGAGCAAACAGGCCAAAATCAATATCATGCAAACTGAAACTAATGGCCCAATTTGGCTGAAGTGGATTCCTGAAATTAATGAGGGTGTCCTGGAGATGAGTAATGAAGAATAAACTTGAAGCACTACTATTTGCAACTGACACTCCGTTAACAATTGCCAAATTGAAGTCTGTAATTCCCGACGCTGAAACAAAAGACATCAGAACTGCAATCAATGAACTTACCGAAGAATACAAGCAACAGGGAAGAGCTTTTTCAATTGTCGAATTTGGTGGTGGCTGGCAATTGGCTACATGTCCTGAATACATCGACATTGTGCAGAAACTGTATCGCGGACGTCGATTTGTACGCCTGTCTAAAGCCGCACTTGAAGTTCTTGCAATTATTGCATACAGGCAACCGGTCACCAGACTTGAAGTTGAAGATATCAGGGGAGTGCAAGTCAGTGGAGTTTTATCAACTCTGGTTGAGCGCGGTCTGATTAATGTAGTTGGCAGAAGCGATGCAATTGGAAATCCCATCCTATATGGTACAACCAGAGAATTTTTGAATTATATGGGCCTCAATGGACTGCATCAGTTGCCATCGTTGCCTGAGCTGGAGGAAGTTGCCGATGATCGTGACCGTTTAAACGATTTCGCACGTCAATTGGGTGAAGTAGTTACAGACGAGGATTTTGAAACGATCTCAATTCAAGGTGATGAGATTATCTATGCTGCAATCGCATCTGAAGATGCGACTCCTGAAGAAAATGAGCAACAAGATGCCGATTCAGAACCAGTCGAATGATAACCCTGAAATACGGCTAAACAGATTCCTGGCCCGCAGTGGCTGTGGGTCCCGCAGAGGTGTCGAGCCACTAATTGCATCCGGGCGAGTTACTGTCAATGGTACTGTAGAGTTATCACCAGGTCGCAAAATAATTCCATATCAGGATGAAGTTGCTTTTGATGGCAACATACTGTCGTTACCTGACCAGTGGTCTTGCTACGCGTTCCATAAACCAGTCAATGTTGTTTCATCACTTGCACAACAGGATAAACGCAAATCTCTTCTTGAGTACAGGGCTGAACATTCTCTGGATGAGAGCATAATTCCGGTTGGCAGACTTGATGCTGATTCAAGTGGACTTTTGATCTGGACCAATGATGGAATGCTTGCTCAACAATTGATGCTTCCGGATAGTGGTGTCTGGAAAAAGTACATTGTCTACATCCATAGCCCGTTAACAGAAACTGACTATAAAGCACTTACAAGCGGGGCACTTGCTATCGATGGCCGAAAATGCAGGCCTTCTGTAATAACTGATTTGTCTGCTGACAAACGAAGTATGATATTTTCCATACATGAAGGTCGAAATCGTCAGATAAGACGAATGTTCAAACTATTGAATCTTCAGGTAATTGATCTCCACAGAATTGAGTTTGGTCCTATCAAATTAGGTAAACTCCCGGTTGGAGAATTTAGAATACTTAGTAAAGATGAACTTTCAAAACTCAGGGAAGCGATTGGAGCAAAGTGATGAATAGCCCAGAAGCAAAATCTCGATTTACAGATTTTCAATCTTTGTTGCGCAAAGGCATTTTAGAGACACGTCCATACTCTCCAGGTAAACCGATCAGTGAAGTTGAAAGAGAATTGGGTATCACTGATATTGTTAAACTGGCAAGTAATGAAAATCCTGAGGGCCCGATGGCTGCAGCTGTCAAGGCAGTGCAAGAGGCCGCCGTTGAGCTTAACCGATATCCTGATGCTGCATGCCATGAACTCACGTCTGCACTTGCAGCGAAACTTGATATTTCAAATGATGCAATAATCCTGGGTAATGGGTCCAACGAAATCATCGATATGTTAATCAGAGCACTCATTTCTCCAGGTGAGAACGTAGTGTTTCCATATCCCAGCTTCATTGTTTATCCTCTGACTACTGCAGTTCATTTTGAATGTGGGAAGAAAGTTCAACTCGATAGTGAAGATCGTCATGATCTTGAAGCTATGGCTGATGCTGTTGATGAAAATACCAAGATGGTCATTGTCTGCAACCCAAACAACCCGACCGGAACGTATAACACTACATCAGAGTTCAGCAAATTCATGGAGCGGATTCCTGAAAATGTGGTTGTCCTGGTAGATGAAGCATATTACGAATACGTAGTTGCGGATGACTATCCAGACGTAGCATCGATGTTAAGTCAGTATCCCAATATTGTAATCGCCCGTACTTTCTCAAAGATATACTCACTGGCAGGATTGAGAGTGGGTTATGCTTTTGGACATCCAAACCTGATTAAAGAACTTCACAAAACACGTGAACCATTCAATGTCAATTCTCTTGCTCAGGTAGCGGCAATTGCCTGTCTCCAGCAAGACGAAGAAGTAAAAGCCAGAGCGGATCACAACAAAGCCTGGATGGATGAACTTTCTAACGAGTTAACAGAACTTGGACTTGAAGTAACACCTTCACAAACAAACTTTTTGTTGGTAAGATGCCCTTGCAATGCAACAGAATTACAACAAAAACTTCTTAAACTTGGTGTTATTGTAAGACCAATGAATGCTTTTGGTCTTGGCGATGGCTCAATCAGAATTAGTGTTGGACTACCAGAAGAGAATCGAAAGTGCATTGAGGCACTTAAGCAAATCATGTAACAGCACACGCGATTGGACGGATTCGTTGAAATATATATATGATCTAGAGCTGCCGGTTATGCCTGAAACCGGCGTACCTGCCAGAACAGTTATCGCTGTCGATGGCCCTGCTGGCTCTGGAAAATCTACTCTGGCGAAACAACTTTCAGAGCACTTTGGATTGCTTTATGTAGATACTGGTGCAATGTACCGCGCACTTACATGGGCTGCTGAGAAAAATAATATCGATTTTGAAGATGGTGAATTACTTGCAGAACTTCTGGCAAACTCGGATTTGACACTCGATTCTGGTTCCAAATCAACAGTTGTTAAATGGAATTCAAAGGACATCTCATCTGAAATCAGAAATTCTGCAATCGAGAATCATGTCTCATCCGTTGCTTCTCATGGTTCTGTCCGAAAAGAGATGGTCAATCTTCAACGTTCAATTTCACGTTCTACCGGTGTTGTCATGGAGGGAAGGGACATCGGGTCAGTAGTATTTCCATTGGCCGATGTAAAAATCTATCTGGATGCTTCCGTTGAAACCAGAGCTATACGCCGGCATAAGCAAATTTCAAAAAGGGGAGCCGAATCAAATCTTGATGAGGTAAAAGAGGATATTATACGACGTGATAAACTGGATACTGAACGCAAAGAATCGCCTCTTACAATTTCTCCTGATGCGCAAATAATCGATAACAGCAATATGACCCATGCTGAACAACTGGCAAAATCCGCAGAAATTGCTCTGTTTGTTATCGAAAGAAGTTTACCAAAACTACCTGAAAAGCATTTGCCAATCGCTTCACACCCATTGAAATATAAAATGGTTGTCACAGGTATGAATACTCTGCTGCGCTTTGTTGGCGCAAAAACTTTTGGCAGGGAAAATCTGGTTCGTCCAGAGGGATTCATAATTGCCCCAAATCATATCAGCCTTTGGGATCCACCCTTGATTGGTGGCACTTTTCATGGTCTAGGAGCTATTTGTGCTGTTGCCAAGGAAGAGCTTTTCAAGCCATGGCCAATGAATCATTTATACGCTTTTGTTAACACTATCCCGATAAAACGAGCCGCATATGATCCCTCTGCATTTGATCGTGCAGCTGAGGCGTTGGAAGAGGGTAAATGCATCAAATTTTACCCTGAGGGTATGCGAAGGCCTCTTGGGGAACCTGGGCCTGTCCGTGGTGGTCTTGCTATTCTCATTCAAAGATCTGGAGCTCCAACAGTACCAATTTTTGTCAGAGGAACAACAGAGCCTCAGCCAGGAGGATCTCTGCGTTCACCACTTGAAGTCAGGATAGAACGTCCCGTTTTCATGGACGCATTACCGCATTTGGAAGCAACACTTGACCGTAGAGCAATAAATAAGCGAATAAGCTCATTATTTGACAGTATTTACCGTGAAATGCAGGATCGGACGTTTTCAGAGACACCGCTCACTAATTGGGAGAAGGAACAGACCAGTTGGCAGCGAATTTATGCTGCAAAAAAAGAGAAATTAACTTTTAGAAAACGTAAATAACTACCCTGAGAACCTTGCTATTATGCCATTTAGCATGTATTATTCGCACATACTCGATTCACAAATCGGGTAAATATGTTTCTTAGGAGGAAATAACCCATGAATTCGAACCCCAATGAGGGGGATCAAGCATTTAGCGCTGATCCTTCCGCAACCGAGAACCGTCCTGTAGATGTTGAAGAATCTGAGGACACAACCGGTTCTGCAATGTTGGCAACAACGCCAAAATTGACCAAAGAACTTGATCGCAATATTATCGTCAACCGAGATTATATCGAAGACGATGAATCAGAACTTAGCGATGATGAAATGCTAGCTCTTTTAAATGGTTACGAGGAGACTTTGAACGAAATTCGTCAAGGTCAGATTTTACTCGGAACTGTTGTTGAAGTCAGGGAGAACGAAGTTCTTCTGAACATCGGCTTCAAGAGTGAAGGCGTTATCCCGATTGAAGAGTTTAAACAAACTGAAGGCCTTTCAGAAGGTGACGAGTTTGACGTATTTTTGGAAAGCCTTGAAGACCAGGACGGTCTTGTTGTTCTTTCCAAGGAACGTGCTGACTTCCTGAAAGTCTGGGACAAAATAAAAGTAGCTCATGAGAATGGCGATATTGTTTCTGGTCTTGTTGACCGTCGCATCAAGGGTGGACTCGTAGTCAAGTTGTGGAATGTAGATACATTCCTTCCTGGCTCACAAGTTGCCTTACGTCAGGTTCCAGATCTTGACGATCTTATCGGAACTGAAATCAACTGCCAAATCATTAAGAAAAACAAACGTCGTCGCAATGTTGTTGTGAGTCGTCGTGTTGTTCTTGAAAAAGAGCGCGAATCCAAAAAATCAGATCTTATGTCTGAGTTGGATAAAGATCAGGTACGCAAAGGTATCGTCAAAAACATCACTGATTTTGGTGCTTTTGTTGACCTTGGCGGAATCGACGGTCTGCTTCACATTACAGATCTTTCCTGGGGACGCGTCAAGAACCCTGGTGAAGTTGTAACAATTGGTGAAGAAATCGATGTTAAAGTTCTCGATTTCGACCGTGACCGTGAACGTATTTCTCTCGGCCTGAAACAACTACAGGATTACCCTTGGGAACACGTTGAAAAGAACTATGCACCTGAAACTGTTGTCGATGGAAAAGTCGTCAGCATTACAAACTATGGTGCTTTTGTTGAACTAGAAGAAGGCATTGAAGGCCTTATTCATATCAGTGAAATGTCCTGGACACGCCACATCAAACACCCATCAAAGATTCTTTCAATCGGCGATGAGGTTGAAGTAATGGTTCTGACTGTTGACAAGGGCAGCGAGAAAATTTCTCTAGGTCTGAAGCAATGCGAAGATGATCCATGGTTGACACTTACAGAGCGTTACCCAGTTGGTACTATTATTGAAGGCCGCGTTCGTAACCTGACTGACTTTGGCGCTTTTGTTGAAGTTGAAGAAGGTATCGACGGACTGGTTCATATCTCAGATATGTCCTGGACCAAACGTGTTCGTCATCCTAAAGAGGTTGTACGGAAAGGCGACAGCATTCAGGTTCAGATTCTGGACACCGACAATGAAAAACGTCGCATAAGTCTGGGTATCAAACAAATGCAGGAAAATCCTTGGCCAAAAATTGCTGAGGACTATCCAAATGGCCGCGAAATCAATGGTAAGGTAATCCGCATGTTGGATCACGGCGTAGTTGTCGAGATCGATGATAACCTTGAGGGCTTTGTCCCAACAGGTCATTGTGGAATTCCTCAGGTTGAGAAACCTCTGTACCATTTCCGTGAAGATGAAGTATTGCCTATGCAGGTAATTAAAATGGACTCTGAGAATCGTCGCATCGTTCTTTCGATTGCTGATTACTACAAAGACCATGCTGAACTTCTGGAAGAATTCCTGGCAGATCATCCTTTGATGGAAGATGTCGTTGAAGCAGATAAAGCTGCTGAAGCTGAAGAGGCTAAGAAAGCTGAGTCTCAAAAAGGTGACGCCGAATCTTCTGATGATCAAAATGCAGAAAATATTGAAGCTGCAGAAATGATAGACGCAGATTACAAATCTGAAGAAGTAGTAGAAGAAGCTACTGAAGATGTAGTAGAAACTGCTGCTGAAGTAGTAGAAGAAGCTACTGAAGATGTAGAGGCTGCAGAAAATAAAGTAGACGCTGCTCCCGAAGTTGTAGAAGATGAAAATGCTGTAGATGCTGAATCTTCTGAGACTGAGGAAGAAGTAAAAGAAGAAGAGTAATCAGTGTTTTCTGATTATTAATGATAGTGACGGGGAGGAGAAATCCTCCCCGTTTTCTGTTATGGAGATGTTTTGGATAGTATTACCACTACAGTAAAAATAGCTTTCTATACGCTTGGTTGTCGACTCAATCAGTATGACACCGAAGCAATGAAATCCGCTTTACCTGCCAATATTAATTGTGAAGTAGTGCCGTGGGATTCTGACGCCGATGTTTTCATCATTAACAGCTGTACCGTTACAGGCAAAGCTGATCAAAAAACTCGACAAACTGCACGTCGGATAAAAAATAAAAATCCAGGCGCAAAGGTGGTTGTTACTGGATGCTACGCTCAAACCCAGCCAGAAGTTCTTTCAGACATTACAGAAATTGATGGTATTTATGGCATATCAGAAAGAGAAGACATATCTGACTGGTTGCCCGACTTAATCATTTCAAACACAAAAGTTATAGAAGTTGAATCTTTTCCCAAAAATATGCTTTTCAGATCAGAGTCAATTTCAGATTTTGAAGGCAAAACCAGGGCTTTTGTAAAAATACAGGATGGGTGCAATCTTCGTTGTTCTTATTGCTTGATTTGGAAAGCAAGGGGACCAGCACGTAGCAGAACTATAGAAGATATTGCTGATCAAATTGAAATACTGGCCAATTCAGGTTTCGTTGAGTTGGTATTGACTGGTGTTAATGTTGGTAGCTATGGTAACGACTTTACTCAAAAAGTATCGTTATGTGAAATGTTATCAAAGATATTGGCTCAATTTCCAAAATTGAGATTTCGATTGAGCAGTATTCATCCAAATGAAGTTGATGATGAGTTATTGTCTCTTTTCAGTGAATTCAAAAACCTACAACCTTACCTCCACCTTTCTCTGCAAAGTTTGTCAGACACAGTTCTTGAAAGAATGAAAAGACCATATCGCTCAGATATTGCTGTTACTGTAATTAATAAAGCTGCAAAGTTGTTACCTGGATTTGGTATTGGCGCGGACGTAATTGCCGGGTTTCCTGAGGAAACAGATTTCGAATTTGACGAAACAATTTCTTTCTTGGAATCGCTTCCAATGTCATACATGCATATTTTTCAATATTCTTCCCGCCCAGGTACAAAAGCCGAACTGATGAAACAGGTTAACCCTAAGATTGCATCTGCTCGCGCAAAAAAACTCAGGCAATTAAGCGATATTAAAACAGATCTATTTGAACAAGGTTTGCAAGGTTCCTGGCATGAAGCTATAGTGGAGAGTGGACAGATTAGTCCTGGGTATATTAATGCAACCTTGGATAACTTTGCAACAATTCAAGTACCTGAGACGTGTGTAACAGGCACTTTGATTAAAGTCAAAATTGGTCCTCGAAATAATGGACTACTTACTGCAACTGATGTGCAGGCAATAGACAATAATGGAGACGAGTCTTGAAGATATTTATCGAAACATATGGCTGTCAGATGAATTCCTACGATTCTACAGCAATCATTGGTATTCTTGAAAATGCTGGGCATTCTATTGTTAAATTGCCTAAAGATGCTGATGCTGTTTTGATAAACACCTGCTCAGTTAGAGATCATGCTGAACACAAAATTCTGAGCCGCATCGGAAGTTTGCGCATAAAACAGAGACGCGCAAATCGTCCAAAACAAATTATCGGCATTTGTGGGTGTATGGCTGAACGCCTGGGGAAGAAGCTTCATGAAGTTTCTCATCGACCTGATCTTATAGCCGGTGTAGATCAATATGACCAACTTCCTCAGTTACTTGAAAATGCTGTTTCTGGCAACGTTAAAGTCAATGTAGCAACTGGTCATATGGACGATGTTCACTATGTAGCTCCAGTTGAAGCGTACCCTGTCAACAATTCTCATTTAGTTACTATTCATAAAGGGTGCGATTATAAATGCACCTACTGTATCGTGCCATCTACTCGTGGCCCACAGCGAGAAAAATCACCTCTGATGATTTTAGATGAGATTAAAAACATTGTAGACCAAGGTGGAAGAGAAGTAACTCTACTTGGTCAAAACGTCACCGCATACAGTGCTCCCGGGATGAATTTTGCCAAACTTGTTCAACAAGTATCCAAAATAAAAAACCTGGATCGTATTCGTTTTCTGACCAGCCATCCTTGTGATATCGATGATGAATTAATAGATACAATTGCAGAACTGGATTCAGTTTGCCCATGGCTACATATTCCTGCTCAAAGTGGTAGTGATCGTGTTCTTAAAAGAATGAAAAGATATTATAAAGTTGCTGACTATATGCGTATTATAGAGCAAGCTAGGAAAAAGATACCTGATGTAACATTCTCCGGAGATTTTATTGTAGGATTTCCTGGTGAAACAGACGAAGACTTCAGGCAAACAGTCCAGTTGATGCGTGATGTCAGGTACGATCAGGCCTTCTGTTTCAAGTATTCAGAGCGTCCTGGTACACCTGCATGTAAAATGACTGACGATGTACCGATCGAAATTAAAAAAGAAAGATTGGCGGAATTGCTGGATGTTCAGGAAGAAGTCTGGCAGAATATAACAAAAGACGCTGTTGGTGAAATTTGGTCTGTTGTAGTTGAGGGAGAAGCTAGACATTCCGAGAATTCTGTGAAAGCCAGATCTGCAAATAACCGCAAGGTTATTGTTGATGGAACTGAATCGCAACCTGGTGATTTAATTTCTGTGCAGATAACTGGCAGTAATGGGTCTTCGTTTTTAGGTAAAATCGTTTCTGCGGCCACCATGAAAGGAACTGCCGATGTTAATATTTAAGAGTATCATTTACTTATTGGTAATAATTATACTTGCTGTTTTCTTTACACAAAACAGTTCTCAGTCGGTTGATATCAAGATCCTGAATAAAGAGTATCTCGATCTGTCTCTTTATTATGTAATGATTGCTTCTTTTCTACTTGGAATCATATTCAGCCTTATGATTGCTGGAATTCGTGAGATTCGCCTGCGTAATCAATTGCGAGGCGCAAATAATGTTCTCAGGAATCGGGATAAGGAAATAGCTGAACTTCGTAAGTTACCTCTCAAGGACATCGACAATGAGACTGTGGAGGAATAACAGATGACAATGCAATTCTGGTTGTTGGTATTTTCAGTTTGCGCCCTGATTGCAGCAATATTTTGGTATTTTGCAATTCATCGGCAACGCACAACCGTTCAAGAGGATTCATATACTCGCGGCCTGGAACAATGGCTTAATGGCGATATCAGTGAGGCCATTTTGTCCATGCGTGAAGCTATTGATAGTGATCCATCGTCTATCGATCCGTATCTGCAACTTGCAAACCTGCTACGTGAGAGTGGGGATGCCAGACGCGCAGCTGTACTTCATAGAGGACTAACTGTCAGGCCTGGTGTAAATTCTCAGAAACAATTTTCAATATCACTGGCTCTGGCCCAGGACCTGCTTGAGCTTGGAAAATGGCAGGAAGCAAAAGACCTGCTCGGCACTCTTCAGCGTCATAACCCGACAACTCCAATATTCTGGAAGAACAGATTCCGTCAATGGGCTGGCATGGAAGAGCACGATGAAGCTGCAAAAACACTAAAGTCTGCTATTAAAAAAGTCCCCGCTAGTCACCGAGAAATATTTAGTAACTGGTTTGAACTTTATCAACTTGATCGGGCACAAATTGCTAACTCTGAAGATCAGAGTTCTCTTGCCAGAAAGCTTGTGAAATCAATTGAAAAGGATAGTTCAAACTATCCTTACAGACTTGTACTTGAATCTCAAGCTGCTCTTGTTGAACAAGACTTTGAGACTTGTGCTGCAATTTCAACTGAAGGCCTGCTAAATAATCCCGATCATGTTGACCTGTTTTTTCCACTTCTGGAAAAAGCCTTGCTCAGCAGTGGACGTTATGAACGAACAATACCAATTCTGGAATCGGCTTGCCAGCATGACTCCGCTCCAGCTTCTCTGATTGTTGCTCTGGCTATTCTTTATGACAAGGTCGGGGACAGGGAAAGAGCTGTCAGACTGTTGTCCAACAAATCAGGAGACCCCCAATTTACACCGGTTGCTGTGGCTCCATTTTTGAAGTTGCTTGTCAACGACTTGCCGCCAAGTGATTTTACTTGTGTCTGGGAAAGCATTTATTTGTCACCAGATAATCTTAATTGGCAATGCACAGAATGTGGAAAATCTTACAGCTCAAAGCGGTGGTACTGCTCAACTTGTAACAACTTTGATACTGTTGAAAAGTCAACTGTGGTGGAGGGTCAGCACTAGTGAATAAAGTTGTTTTTATATTCGTTTTATTGTTTGCATTACCTGCTTGCTCACAATGCGATGAAGTAGATACTACTTTTAAAACAGCTGATTATCCTGTAGCAACTGCATTACTTGACTCCCTTGGGATCGATGGTCAAACAGGAGTGGATCATTTATATTGGCGCATCAGATTAGAATCAGACCCTGAAGAGTTAATATTTCTTTTCGATGAATCTGAAAAATACTTTTTAAACTTTCCGCTGTTTGCTGATTTTGTAAATATCGAGAAGTGCAGACTTCAATTAGCTTACTCGAACTATTCACCTGAAGATTCTCCAGACAATCTGTCCCCATTTCTTTCCGCACAGCATTGCTATCGTGATGGCGATTATGACAAAGCAGATAAGTTATTTTCTTCAATCAACAATTCTGAATCAGATTTCTCATGGGCCCTGTATTATAAAGCTATGATTGCTTTAAGAAGAGGAGAACACTCCAAAGCAGCTCAGATACTGGAAAATATCGATAATATTTACAACTACCCTTCTTTGCTTTGGGCCATGTACCATGCCACCAAACTTTCTGATCCTGACAAGTCAATAAAGACAGCAGAATTTATCAACTCCGAATACCCAATGTCTCTATCCTGTTTGGCTATTGAAACTAATTACAGCTTGTCAGTTATTGAACCTGTTATACAACCGTTGGAGGAAAATATTACTTTTCAAGCCGACGGTCGTTTCTCTATTCAGTTTGCCGCATTTTTTGATCGCTCAAATGCAATTACATTCAATGATTCGTGGCAAGATATTATCCCTGGCCTGGAAATTGTTAGTTTTAACTCCAATTCTGGCGGGATGGTTTACAGGCTCAGACTAGGTTCCTGGAAAACCAGGCCGGATGCAGAATCTGCTTCTGATTTCTACCAAAATAAATACGAGCTGGAATCAATTGTTATTGATACTACTGATGGATTATGAGCAACTCAAAAGATAATAACATCAAACTTACTCCTATGCTTAAACAGTATATGGAAATTAAAAATGCACACCCAGATACTGTTTTGCTTTTCAGAATGGGTGATTTCTACGAAACATTTTTTGACGATGCTAAGATACTGGCCGATGCCGCAAAAGTTACTTTAACAACCAGAGACAAAAACAGTGATCATCCTGTGCCATTGGCCGGAGTTCCACACCATGCAATACAGACATATTTGACAAGACTATTGAGTGCAGGTCATACAGTAGCAATTTGTGAACAGGTAGAAGACCCTGCTCAAGCCAAAGGCCTGGTAAAACGCGAAGTCGTAGAAGTGATAAGCCCAGGAACTGCTACTTCTCCAGATCTGGTCGAAGCCAATGCTTCAAATTACTGTCTTGCTTATCATCAAAGTAAAGACGGTAATGCCGGCTGGGCCGTTCTTGATGCTTCCACAGGCGAATTCAAATGCGGCCAGGAGCATATATCTCTTTTTGCAATTTGCGCACGATTCAATGTCCGCGAAGCAATTGTCTCAGAGACAACAGAGCCGGAAATTCTCTTAAACTGGCGGCAATCACTTCCTGGAACCGTTGTTAATACAGTCAGTGCATCATGGTTTCATCCATCATTCTCAAAAACTTGTCTCTGTGAACACTTTGGGATTCTGAATCTTGATCCATTTGACCTTGAAGATGAAATCTATTCATTTGCAGTAAGTACAGCTGGCGCAGTCTTGAAATATTATTCATCACTTTCGATGAGCAAGCCCGCTCAGATAACAACCCTGATTCACACTAATCGTTGTGATAAATTGCTTCTTGATGAAGAGACACTTCGCAACCTGGAAATATTCAAAACTTTCAGGGGCGACAGGGGTGAGGGCTCCGTCATTCACCATATTGATTTTACGATTACAGCAATGGGTCGCCGACTACTGGAAAATCGACTGGCTGAACCGTTAACAAACATAGATTTACTTGCCAACTGGCATCAGACTGTTGGCGCGAGTATAAAAGACCGGGATTCCCGATTGAATATTCGCTCACTTCTGCAAGGCGTTGGTGACTTGCAACGCATGTCAGCTCAAACAATCTCAGGCCGGATTGGACCGTCCCGGTTGCTCCAATTGGGAAAATCACTCAATGTTTTTGATGAGCTATTAAATAGCATCACATCGGATTTGAAGAAATCAATCTCAGAGTTATCTGAAACAAAATCGATACCTGACTTGACTCATCTTGCTGAGTTAATCACCTCTACTCTTGCAGACGATGCCCCAGCACTTATTAAATCAGGTGGATATATTGCAACGGGGATCAATGAGCAACTCGACAGCTATCGTGTAATTGTTTCTGATACGCGTGGTTTCCTTGCAAACCTGCAACAATCTGAACGAGATAGCAGTGGCATACCGACTCTGAAAGTTGGTTTCAACAAGGTATTTGGATATTACCTGGAAGTTACTAAAAAGCATCTTGAAAAAGTGCCTGAACATTATGAGCAAAAACAGACTCTTGTTAATGCATGTCGATATCATACTCCGGAGCTCAAAGAGGCAGAGAACAAAATCATCGAAGCTGAAAGTAATATTTCCGATCTTGAATCCGGTATTTATTCCGAGCTGGTAATTTCTGTTGCCGATTACATTTCCAGTTTAACTGAGGCAGCAAATATACTTGCAACAATTGATCTTGTAACCTCCTTTGCTGAGCTTGCTGAAAAACACAACTACTGCCAACCAGTTTGTGATGATTCTTTGATATTGGACATTCGCAATGGTCGACATCCAGTTGTTGAGCAGTTGTTGCAGGCAGATTTTATCCCTAACGACACAACTCTGAATTGCGATGAACAACAGATTGTCCTGCTAACCGGCCCAAACATGGGCGGTAAATCAACATATTTGCGTCAAAATGCACTTATTGTTCTTCTTGCTCAAGCAGGTTCACATGTTCCTGCAGACTCGGCACGAGTTGGTGTTGCTGATCGCATTTTCACTCGAGTTGGTTCAAGTGACAATGTCGCTCGCGGACAATCGACATTCTTTTCTGAAATGTCAGAATCCGCCAGGATATTGCATCTTATGTCGCAGCGCAGCCTTGTTGTTCTGGATGAAGTTGGTCGTGGAACTTCAACCTATGACGGCCTGTCGCTTGCCTGGTCAATTACTGAATTCCTGCACGCTGATTCAAGCCCATCGCCTAGAACTATTTTTGCAACTCATTACCATGAATTGACGGAACTTGATAATTCCCTGAACCGATTGGTAAATATGCAGATGGATGTAAAAGAGTGGGAGGGAAAGATTATCTTCCTGCACTCTGTAAAACCAGGTTGCAGTGATAAAAGTTACGGCATTCATGTCGCTAAACTTGCTGGTATACCTGAACCGGTTCTGATCAGAGCAGAACAGATTTTGAATAATCTCGCTCTGGAAGATCAACGTGCACTTTCTGATGGAAACTTCGATGCTTCCGGCTTTTCTATCGTTGCCGAGAATCTTTCTCAGAGTCATGATCAGTTGTCTTTATTCACGGATCAGGAAAGATCTGCTCTGGATAACCTGCATGATCTCGATATGAATAAAATCAGCCCTCTGGATGCCTTCATGTGGCTCGCAAAATTGAAGAAGCAGCTTTCCCAAAAATAGCTTAAAATAGTGATAATAATGTAAAGCATTGCTTTATATAGCCGAAGTTAACCTCATAGGATTGTTGTATCTACGATCCAGGGAGTGATTTTGAAAGTAATACTGTATCAGCCAGGAATTTACGAATCTGGACTTATCTCTGATAAGGCCTTATTCGCTGGTGCCAGTATTTATGCAATCCTTGACCCGGACAACCTTTCCGTTGCGGCGCAGGAGATAGCGGTCAAATTAGGGCTTCCTGTACTAATATCGATAGGCAAAGACAACATTCCTGAAGGCGCTATTCTAGTTTACCCAGACTCGTTGGAACACTCTGCCTCCTTATCAGATACAGCTCATCTGTTGAACATTGCCAAATGCTCGACCAGTTCTTTCCACAAAATGAAAGTACCAACAAATCAATCGGAAAATTATGAATTCCGCCTTGATGAAGTTGCGTGTGATTTTAATCGTGTAGATCACGCTATCGCAGTATGGTGTTCTTCAACTGCAATGGAATTCAAAGCTGATTTTGTATCGGTGGCAATAGAAATACCTGACTCAAAATTACTCCTCATTGAAGGTGATAATGCCGGTTCTTCCAGATTTGGAGTAATTGACAACAACCACCCGGGTTGGCAGAATTCAATTTTGAAATCAAGGAAACTGAAAATTGACAGCAGTGATAATTCCAACGGTTTTATAAGAGAATATTTACCGCTGACTACAGCTAAATACAAATCTGCGCTTTCTGTAGAATTTTCAACTTCCTCTAACCAGCAGCATTTTGCAGATGTAACAGATAATGTACTTGGGGCATTTACTGACAATATCGATTTGGTTATAAGCAACTCACTTGACCGTCTCAGACCTGATCTTGCTTTGAAAGCTATGGCAACAATTCTCGATCTGACCGAGAACAAGGAATTCAACCCTGATGTTTTAGCTCAGTTGTTTGGCTCTGATAAGGTAGAGTTTTATCTGCCACAAGACGACATGTCAGATCAGCTTATGGAATTAAAAGCCAGCGCAACAGCTGGTTTTGCATTTACAGATGAATTTCCAGCAACTCTCGCAGTAGTTGATGATTCAGATTTCACAGTTGTTTTCCACGGCAAAACTCCTGCCCATCAACTTGACGGCTCATTGTTCAATAAAGATGACGCCCTGTTTGCCTTGAAACTGCTGCCTACTTTTAAGAACTATTATATCGGTGCTTCTTGTGACTCTGCTATAGGCAGCAAGCTAGACTTACTCGAACTGCTCAAGAATGAAATCGACCGTTCAAATCGGTATCATACCTCTTTCTCATTGACTGTTATTAAATTAAGTATTCCAGTAACTCCATTGCTGAGAATCCTTATTGAAAGTGTTAGAAGCTCAGACTCGATAGCAATGGTAAATGACAATACCATCGCTATTGTCGCACCTGAAGAATCGCAATCTGTGTCCAGATTCGAGCGACGCTTAATCAAAATAATCAAAGAAGTTATCAAATCAGAAAAGCTTGTTATTCAAACCGGACGCGTGACATATCCCGGAAAACATGACAACGCAAAAGAGCTGTTTGAATCAGCGATATCAAAGACTATCGATAAATAATTTGCAGACATTGACGTTATTAGTAAATTGCATCTATCATATAACAAATCGATTCGCAATTTGGCTTGAAGGAAACCTCTTTAGATGTCGCGCAAACAAATCCGTATTCTTGATACTGTTTCAATCGACAGAATAGCTGCCGGTGAGGTTATTGAACGCCCTGCTTCAGTTGTGAAAGAGTTAATTGAGAACTCTCTGGATGCTGGTGCCAGTATAATTCATGTCACTATTGTTGAAGGTGGCACTACTTCAATTTCTATTGAGGATGATGGACACGGTATTCCTTTCCGCGAATTACCACTGGTTTTTGAGCGGCATGCCACAAGCAAGATTGTTTCTGCTGCTGATATAGTTCAAGTTGAGTCTTTTGGGTTCAGGGGAGAAGCGATGGCCAGTATCGCCTCTGTTTCCCGCTGCACAGTGACATCTCGCACGGATGATGAAGACATTGGCGGAATGATGCGTGTCTGTGGTGGGGCAACAGAACGACGTGAGCCTGCTTCCAGAAACCGGGGAACAACAATTCTCGTCGAAGATCTGTTTTTCAATACTCCTGCACGTAGAAAATACCTTAAAACATCGGCTGCTGAGAAAAAAGCAATCACTAATGTGGTAACTTCAATTGCTATGGCTTATCCGGAAATCCGCTTTCAGCTCACTGCTGACGATGCACCGGTTCTGGACCTGCTAGCTGCCGACTCACTTCCAGCACGAGTTAAAGATCTTCTTGGCGGCCCAGCCTCAGAACACTTGTCGAGGTTTGAAGCTGAGGAAGGTGGCATAGCCGTCGGTGGACTGGCCAGTCGTCCAACCTGGACACGTCCCAATCGAACTCAACAGTTTATTTTTATAAATCGACGACCTGTTAAAAGTCCACTTTTGTCACAGGCAATCGCAACTGCTTATAAAGAAGTAATTCCTCCAGGACGACACCCTGTAGTAATACTTTTCCTGCAGATTCCTTTTGGTGAGGTCGATATCAATGTTCATCCAGCAAAAACCGAAGTGAGGTTGATGCTTGAACGCACCGTATTTTCCCTTATTAATTCGGCACTACGCGATGGGTTGAATTTACGCGAACTGACACCTCTGACCGACATAACCAGGCCAGATTCACCAAGTCTTGATTCTATTAACGATGCTCAAAATGATTATCTGAAAAAGCATTTTACTTCTAAATACACTGCCCCTGACAGCAACAATGCTCAGCCGGGTTTATTTGACAGCAGCCCTGATACTTCAGTTGCTCCTCAGCAAGCATCTTCTGAGAGTTCACAACTTCGTTCAGCGCCATTCTGGCAGCTTCACAGAACATATATCTGCACCCAGATAAAGGGTGCATTGGTTATAATTGATCAACACAACAGTCATGAAAGAATTCTGTATAATGAAGCCCAGGCTTCAATCAGTGATGGCTCTTTTGCAATCCCGATTCAGCAATTGCTTTTCCCTGTTCATCTTGAACTTTCACCAGCTCAAGTCCAGACTTTTCAATCCAACCAGACTCAACTTCAAACATTGGGTTTCGTTGCCGAAGCTTTTGGTGGTCAGTCAATAATTGTGCAGGGTATTCCTTCATCGGTGAAAAACTGGTCTGAGGGGCAACTGCTTTTGGATATTCTTGATGACCTGTCTGAAACAGATCAAAGCTCCAATGCCGATTCCAATGACCTGCTTGCCAGCTTTGCCTGTCATGGAGCAATTCGTGCCGGTCAATCACTGACTGTTCCAGAGATGCAAAATCTGGTCGACAAGCTCTTTGCAACTGACACACCGCTATCATGTCCACATGGTCGACCAACTCTTATCCAATTCACAATTGAAGATTTAGAAAAACGATTTGGACGACGATAAATGAAACATATCTGTCCAGTAATTGCAGGACCAACAGCGGTGGGCAAAACTGGCTTGATATTATCTCTGGCTGAACGTTTTCCTGTCGAAGTTATCTCACTGGACAGTAGGCAGATCTATAGAGGAATGCGAATCGGTACAGCTCAACCTTCGGAACTGGAGCAAGATGCATGCAAACATCATCTCATCGATTTTCTGTCCCCGGATGATACATATTCTGCCCAAGCATTTCGGAATGATTTCTGCATCATCCATAAAGAAATTACAGACAGAGGAAAACTGCCAATCCTGGTTGGTGGCGCGGGAATGTATTTAACTGTACTACAAAATGGTTTATTGGAAATTCCCCAGGATAATATGGGGGAAGTACGCAAACAGCTCGACAATCTGTCTGATTCTGAAATCCGTACTAATCTTGAAAAAGTCGATTCTGAAAGTTATCACCGTATTCATCCCAATGACAGATACCGTAGTCAGAGAGCTCTGGAGATTTTTAATACAACCGGCAAAGCTATGAGCCAGTTAATCTCCGACCAGCAACCTGACCCCGCTCTGGGTCTTGAATTTCCATTACTCTTTTTGAACAGGGAGAGAAGCGAACTTCATCAAAGAATTGCTCAAAGAACTGAAGTGATGCTTCAATCCGGATGGATTGAGGAGACATCCGGCCTATTGGAAAATCACTCTGCAGCCTCACCTGGTTTGCGGTCTATTGGCTATCGTGAAATTACGATGTTTCTCAATAGCGAGTTAAAGAAAGACTCTTTATCGGAACGCATTATTGAAGTAACCCGACAATATGCAAAACGACAAATCACCTGGTTTAAAGCACAATCTCAATTTTTGAGTTGTTCACCAGATGATTCTGAAAGTCTGTCCAGATTTAGTGAGCTGATCAATACAGCCCTATTGGAGCAGTCATGATACAACTGATACAACCATTTCCTTCTCCACTCGATAAATTGCACGACTGGCAGATTGGTGACTTTGTCGCTGCTGTAGACGACCATCCTGTAGAAGATATGCTTGATTTGTATTACTACATGCCGAGTGGCAAAAAAATGGTCCTCACAATTCAGAGGCTCGATGGATCGACAACCAAAGTTTCTCTCGCACCTCAAGCTCTTGATCAGGTAACTTCTTGCTTTGCTGCCATGGAATTCAAAACCTGTGCCTGTAAATGTGTGTTTTGTTTTATCGATCAGAATCCCAAAGGGATGCGTTCAAGTGTCTATGTAAAAGATGAAGATTATCGATTCAGCTTTTTGTATGGTAATTATATTACCTTGACCTCACTGGGAAAAAGGGGAGTGGACCGTGTAATTGAGCAGAAAATGACCCCTCTTTTTGTCTCTGTTCATGCCACTGATATAGATGTACGAACTAAAATGCTTGGCATCAAAAAACAAATCGATGTCATTGAGGTTTTAAAGAAATTAACTCGTGGTGGAATTACAATCCACACGCAGATTGTTCTTTGCCCTGGTTGGAACGATGGCGAGATTCTGGATAAATCCATTAGAGAATTATACGAATTGTGTCCTGACATTGAGACTCTTGCTGTGGTTCCTGTTGGCTTGTCAAAACATCGAGATGGTTTACCAGATTTGTCCTCAGTTACAAAAGATGATGCCACTGAGGCGATTTCTATAGTTTCCAGGTGGCAGCAGAAGAGTAGACAGGAACACTCCAATTCTTTTGTTTATCTAAGTGATGAGATTTACCTTCTAGCCGAGCAGCCCTTTCCACCACTTGAGCATTATGATGATTTTGCACAGCTTGATAATGGAATCGGTACAACAAGCAGCCTGGCTGATATCTGGTCTGATGAAATCGAGATATTGAGCAATGAAAATAGTCTCCCTGAAAAACCGATAACTATTCTCACTGGTCACCTTGCCAAACAAGCTTTTGAAACCAGAATGCAGCACATATTCCAGAACCAATTGCTGCCAGAAGTTGAAATTATTGCAGTTGATAACACTTTTTATGGTAGCTCAGTTACCATTTCCGGGCTCTTGACCGGTCAGGACATTCGTAACTCCCTGTCACAGCTCTCTGGGGAACGCATTGTGCTGCTACCACCAAGGATGTTCAATTCAGATAATCTGACTCTGGACAACATGACCATAGACGATATCCGCCAAGGATTTGCCCATAATATTCAGGTTCCTGATGAAGAAGGACTGATTGACTACTGGGCCAAAATAAGCTAACTTCACCAAGTCACATCTCACTGATTTACAAGCAGTTGCGCAATACCGCTAAAGTAGGAGTAGAACCTTGTCACTCAAGACAGTTGTCATTGTTGGTAGACCAAATGTAGGTAAATCTACATTGTTTAATAGAATTCTAGGAAGTCGACGTTCAGTTGTTCATGAAACAGCTGGTGTTACCCGTGATCGTATATCGGAAATCACTGATTGGGCAGGTCATCAATTTTATCTGCTTGATACTGGTGGAATCGTTCCTTTTGGCGATGAAGTATCCAGATTCGACAAAGTCGTAACGCAAGTTGCCAAGGACTCAATTGATGAGGCAGATGTTGTTCTGTTTCTGGTCGATGTGACTGGTGGACTTTCCGTCTGGGACGATGCTATTGCTCAACATCTCCGCCGCACTGGTAAACCTGTTGTAGTGGCTGTAAATAAAGTCGAGAAAGAACATCATCATTACGCTGCTCACGAGTTCAACTCACTGGGCCTTGGTGACCCTTTTTCAATCAGTGCTCTGCATGGTCACAATATTGGAGACTTGCTGGACCGTGTAGTGGCTGGCTTCCCAGAAGGTACTGAAGAACATCCTTGTGATTGTAAAGTTGCCATTCTTGGTCGACCAAATGTTGGCAAAAGTACCATCCTTAATCTTCTTACTGGTAAGCAAGATGCTATTGTCAGTGACATACCAGGTACAACACGCGATTCAATTCACACCGATATAAAATGGCACGGCAATACAATTCGTTTGATTGACACAGCTGGGCTGAGGAGAAAGTCTCGGGTAGATGAAGCTGTTGAAGCTTTCAGCAATATGCGAACTGTGCGTGCATTAGAACAATGTGATATCGCGTTACTAGTAGTCGATGCTGAAGCCGGTCCAGTAGCCCAGGATTCAAAAATTGCTGGTCTGATTCATAACAGTGGCAAAGGTGTTGTTGTTGCATTTAACAAGTGGGATCTTATAGAGAAAGATCAATCTACACACCTTGGAATGTGGGAGAGGTTCTGCAAGGAAATCCCATTTCTTCCTTACGCACCGTGGTTTACTTTGTCAGCACTTACAAAACAACGTAGCGGCAAAATTATGGAAATGGTCTGGGATGTTCAGGAGTATCGAAAAAAACGGATCGACACCAGCGAACTCAATTCCTTTATCGAGCAAATTACTACCCGACAACCTGCACGATTCCAATCTGGTGGAACAGGTAAAATCTATTTTGCAACTCAAGCCTCAACTGAGCCACCAGTAATTATCTTATCTGTAAACAATCCTAAGTTTTTCGCAAGAAACTACCTGCGATATATAAACAACCAGATAAGAGAACATTACAAATTCACTGGTAACCGAATCTTCGTTAAAATGAAGAAACACTAATCGGGGGGACCATGTCTTATTTAGTTGCTTCACTTGTTATTTCTTTCTTGCTGGGAGCTATTCCAGTAAGTCTGATTGCCGGGAAAGTTCTTAAAGGAATTGATCTGCGTAAATGCGGAAGTGGCAATCTTGGAGCTACCAATGTTTTCAGAAACCTTGGCCCGTTTTGGGGCGCAGTTATTTTAGCATGGGATATTGGAAAAGGGGCAAGTGCAGTACTTCTTGCCCAATTGATCATCTCATTTTCTGGCAATGAGCCAATTATTCATCTCGACCTGATTTTACTACTTGCTGCTATTTCTGTGGTACTTGGTCACACTATTTCTCCATTTTCTGGTTTCAAAGGCGGCAAAGGCGTTGCGACTTCATGTGGTGCCTGTCTTGTACTTGCTCTCTATCCGGCACTAATTTCACTGGGTGTATTTGCAGCAGTCATGGTGTTTACCAGAGTTGTCTCTCTTGCTTCAGTCAGTGCTGTAAGTGTAATGCCTTTTGCTACACTATTTATACAACTGAAAACCGGTAACTTTTCGCTAACAATCTTCTTGTTTATTCTCGCCCTTTGCAGCCTGGTTGTTTTCAAACATCGAACAAATATCAGGCGATTGAAAGACGGGTCTGAAAGCAAACTCAAAGCTCCTGACAAAGAGGAAAGTGGAAAATAATGAATGCACTCATTCTAGGAACTGGTAGTTGGGGGACCGCATTTGGGCTGCATCTTGCTAAGAACTGGGATAATGTTGTGATGTGGGGAATTGAAGAATCCCAGGTTAATGCAATTAACGACTTGCGTTGTAATCCCGATTTTCTGCCTGACATTAAGTTGCCTGACAATATTTCTGCAACTCTTGATCTCGCATCTGCAACACCAGATGCTGATGCAATATTTATTGTTACTCCAAGTCAGGTCACCCGATCTGTAGCTGCTCAACTATGCAAATGCACTTTGAAAAATGCTGCCCCAGTTATCAGTATGTCCAAAGGTCTTGAACTCAGCACGTTGAAACGGATGAGCGAAGTAATAACTGAAGAAGTTGCAATTGATGACGCAGGCAATATTCATCCTGTTGGAGCTCTGCTGGGGCCAAGTCATGCAGAGGAAGTAGGACTTGATCAACCTGCTGCTCTGGTTCTTGCCGGTACTAGTGAAGTCTGGCATCAATGGCAAAAAAAACTCAGCACTGATCGTTTCAGAGTTTATACCAACCACGACATCATCGGCGTTGAAATATCTTCAGCATTCAAAAATGTACTGGCTATTGCAACCGGTATTTGTGATGGCCTCGGTTATGGAGACAATATACGTGGAGCGTTGATGACACGCGGGATTGCTGAACTCACTCAACTAGGTTCAGTTCTTGGCGGACGAAATGAAACATTTTACGGGTTAGCTGGGATTGGGGACATGATCACAACATGTACCAGTCGTCATTCAAGGAACAGAAACTTTGGTGAATCTGTCGTTAAAGAGAACATCTCACCAGATGATATTCTCAACAAATCTGTTCAAATTGTTGAAGGCGTTGTAATGACGGAAGCTGCTTTTAAATTAAGCCTCCAACACTCGCTGGAACTTCCAATATCAACTGAAGTTTACAATGTACTTTTTAAGGGCAAAAATCCTGAGATTGCAATCAAGGATCTGATGGACCGAACTTTGAAAGCTGAATAGGAATTATGGAATTACCTGACAAAATGTATTACTCAATCAGCGAAATAGCTGAGTACACTGGAATAGAACCCCATGTTCTGAGGTATTGGGAAAGCGAGTTCCCAACTTTAAAACCTAAAAGATCGCGCTCAGGAACCAGAACATATCAGAAAAAGGATATAGAAGAAATTACTGCAATCCGCCGACTTCTTCACGAACAAGGTTATAAGATTGAAGGCGCAAGGAAAATGCGTCGGCGCGAAATATCTGAACTTCGGAATGAAGAAACTATATTAGTTGATAAGACAACAGCTGCTTCTGACAACAATCAACTAAAGCAGAAACTTGCTGAAATACTAAAACTCGTTCAGGAACTTGGTGCCGATGATTCGGTCAAAGACAAATAGATCCCTTGGTTCCTCTGCAACTTGTTTGCATAATCTCACTGTATTACATTGTGGCCAAGGTCGGGGCGTAGCGCAGTCCGGTAGCGTACTTGCATGGGGTGCAAGGGGTCGTGGGTTCAAATCCCGCCGCCCCGACCATAATCAGATTCCACAGCTATGAATCGATCCCCAATTAACCACTCTCATCGCAAAGAAACCATTTTCAGCTACTATCTGTATCTTGCAGGCAAATTTCTGGCTGGCAACTTGTCTCTTGAAATGTCCAACTACTTATCAACTTTGAATGCTCGCTACTTCAGAGCTACTCATGCCGATGAAAAAAATGCTGTCATCAATAATCTGTCCATAATTTCTCAATTCAATAATAATACTTCCTATTCGTCCCTTGATCCATTTATTGCATTCAGTCAAACTGTCGCTGAATTTCTGACAATGTCTGCTGGCAAGCCCGACGCTCTGATAGAATCAGTGTCGGTTGACGGGGAACATCATATCAAACAACAACAGCGCGGTGTAATTTACCTTTCTGCACATAGTGGAAATTGGGAGCTGTCCGCTGCTAAACTCGTAGCGATGGGGTATCCGTTGATGGTTATTGTTCAGCCTCATCCAAATCCGCTCATAAATGATCTCTTCAATAATACACGCATGAAACTGGGTATCGATATTTATACTATCGGCCAAAACCCACTGGATTTGTTCAAGCATTTGAATTCCGGCGGGCACCTGGCTGTGCTTGGGGACAGAGATTTTACCGGACATGGGGAGGCCGTCGATATTCTTGGCGCTTCTGCTGTACTGCCAACTGGATATTTCAAACTCGCCAGAGCAACAAACTCCGTAATTATTCCTTCGCAACATCTGAGGCAATCTGGTGACCTTCATTCCCAATTGATCTTTTCTTCTCCAATCGATATTTGTGACAACGATCCAGCAACTGAACAATTGTGTTTTAAACACATTGAAGATATCATTGCATCCAGACCTGAATGCTGGACCGTTTTTGAACCTGTCTTAAAGAAGGAGAGATTAGTTGAGTAAAACAGTTGTAATTTTGCCTGCTTATAACGCTGGTCGATTCCTGGGCAAGGTGATTGATGATATTGTTGCTTTGCATCCTGATTTTATTCCACTGGTAATCGATGACGGCAGTTCTGACAATACGGCTGAAGTTGCAGAGTTACACAATGCCAAGCTCATCAAACACCCCGTTAATAAAGGCAAAGGTGCTGCACTTATTACAGGTTTTGATTTTGTTGCGAACAATGACGTCGATTGGGCTTTTACAATGGACTCGGATGGACAACACCTTCCTGAAGAGTTGCATCGATTTGTTCAGTCTGCTTCAGATAACAATCACGATGTTGTAATCGGCACAAGAATGGATGACAACCAGAACATGCCGTGGCTTCGAAAAGTGACAAACATATTTACCAGTTGGGTTGTAAGCGGAGTTTCTGGTTCTAGGATCCCGGACTCACAAAATGGATATCGATTGTTCAAAGCAACTTCTCTTGAAAACCTGGTTTTGAATTCAACTAATTATGATCTCGAATCTGAGATTTTAGTAAAATTGGCCTGGTCTGGCGCTTCCATCGGTTCTGTCCCAATTACTACAGTCTATGGAGACGAGATTAGCTCTATAAATAAAACTCGTGATACATTGCGATTTTTCCGCCTTATGGGAAAACTGTTTATCAGCAAACATTTTAGGAGCAAAAGTTGACGAAGCACATTCTACTAAGCAATGATGACGGAATTAACGCCAAAGGTCTGTCTGTTCTTGAAGAGGCTCTATCCAAAATACCCGATGTCCGGACAACAACAGTAGCTCCTCTTGATCAGCAAAGTGCTTCAAGCCATTCTCTTACTATTCATGATCCAGTAAGAATTGCTGAACATGGTCCAAATCGATATTCTGTTTCCGGAACTCCAACTGACTGCGTCCTTATTGCTACACAGCATATTCTAAAAGAGGACCCACCTGATATTGTTATTAGTGGAATCAACCATGGTGCAAACATGGGAGAGGATGTGACATATTCTGGAACAGTAGCCGCTGCACTGGAAGGTGCAATCCTTGGCTTTCCAAGTTTTGCTTTGTCCAATAACAATTGGGCACCAAAACATTGGGAAACATGTAGCTCGTTCATTCAGACAAGTTTTCTGCCAATCATGAACCATCCTCAGCCTAAGGGAACACTTCTGAATATCAATATTCCTGATTTGCCAATTAGTGAAATACAAGGGTTACGTTCAGCCAGGCTTGGCAGCAGAATTTATGAGGATGCTATTTCTGAACAACATGATCCTCGCGGCAAACCTTATATCTGGATTGCCGGCAGTGGCCCGACCTGGGACAAGGCACCGGATACCGACGCAACACTGAATATCAACGGATATATAGTAATGACTCCACTATGCGTTGATATGACTTGTCTCAAAAGTGTTGAAACTTTGAAAGAATTCAACTTCACTGGACCACTGACATTACCTGAGTGACAAAATTGAATGGAATGATATAATCATTCCCGTGTTCCAGATAAACAACATTCACATGCTTTGACTGAAAGACAAGATCAGATGCGCGATGCAATCCTAGAACAATGCCAACAATTACCACCACCGGTAGCTACTTTTCTGATAGCAATGTTACCGATATTTGAACTTAGGGGAGCCATTCCATTTGCATGGTCTCCACTGGCAAATAATTTTGGTAATACTCATCCATTCTTAACCTGGTTTATCGCCGTGTGTGGCAATTTTGTGCCTGTTTATCCAATTTTATTGCTACTGAGTCCTGCTGACCGGAATCTCCGAAAATACCCTATAGCAGATCGATTTCTTACCTGGTTGTTCAAACGTACAACTAACCGCAGTAAATTAATTAACAAATACAAAGCTGTAGGTCTGATACTTTTTGTAGCTATTCCAGCTCCAATGACTGGAGCATGGACTGGGTCTGTTGCGGCATACCTGTTCAAGATACCCTTGCGGACGGCTGTACCATGTATCATTCTTGGTATCTGCATTGCCGGCATTATCATGTCCCTTGTTTCAATGGGAGCACTTAAACTTTGGAATCTTTAATGAAAACTGCACTACGACTATGTTCACTAACAACTCTGTTATTTGTTGTCCTTTTAGTGAGTCCCATAAATGCGACCCAGGATTCCGACGGTTTTTACTCTGTTAGAAATGGTGATTACCTAGGCAGAATAGCCACACATTCTGGTGTTTCTATATCTGAGATTCGCAAAGCCAACAAAATAAAAGGCGATGTAATTCATCCAGGAGACAGTCTTCGTATTCCTAATCCTATGCATAAAATATCTGGGTCCAAAATTGTCTGGTCAAAACCATTTAAAGGTGCTTCCGGAAAGATTGAAAGGACCTTTGGCACCAAATCGCCAACCAAATGGCTTAAAATTCCATACTCCGGAACAGATATAAACACCCCTGTTGGCACTAAAGTCTTTTCCCCGGCCGATGGGATTATCCGATATATTGGAACACAAGAAGGTTATGGAAATGTCATGATTATTGAGCATGGTGGGAAATATGCTTCAGTAATTGGGCCTCTGGCTTCTGAATTGAACTGTGTAAAAATCAATCAAATCGTGTTACGTGGAGACAAATTGGGTGTTACCGACAATCCAATTATTGGTACTACTCCTTATCTACATATCGAACTCCGGAAGAATAATAAAGCCATAAACCCAGCCAGAATGCTGCGCTGAGAGGTAATAGACGTGGATCTTTCAAAAGTAATCAGAGATATTCCTGATTTTCCAGTTAAGGGTATTCAGTTCAAGGATATAACTCCTGTTCTCCAAAATATCGACGCCTTCAAGCATTCTCTGGATGAATTAGAGAATATTATCTTAGATGTAGATTTCGACGTTATCGTCGCCATTGAATCCAGGGGATTCCTGTTTGGAGCTCCACTGGCTGACAGGCTTGATAAACCATTATCAGTGCTACGCAAGCCAGGCAAGCTTCCGGCTGCTGTTGTGCAGAAAACCTATAAACTTGAATATGGCGAAGCAACGCTGGAAATTCATAATGATGCTCTTAAACCTGGGGATAAATGTTTACTTGTCGATGATTTGTTAGCCACAGGCGGAACCGTTGCTGCTTCTGCTGCACTTTGTGAAGAACTCGGGGGAGTTGTCACTGGTTGTTTGTTTCTTGTAGAGCTGTGCGATTTGCCCGGCAGTGAAGCACTTTCAAATTATCCAATATTTTCACTTGTCAAATACGGAAAAGACATCTAGCTTTTCTATTCCGGCCTTCACCGATGAATCGTACTAGTAAATTATTTAAAACTTTCGTCTTTTTCATGAAGCCCCTGTAGCTCAGTTGGATAGAGCACTGGTTTCCTAAACCAGGGGCCACAGGTTCAATTCCTGTCAGGGGTACCATTTTTAGAAGGGCAGCTATATTTTTTAGCTGTCCTTTTCTTTTAGTTCGATCATGCCATGTTGTTCCATGTAAAGCAAATACTGCCATACTCGATCACTTGCCTGTTCACTATCATCCGGATTAGTACTTATAAACATTTGAACTATTTCTCTTACAGAATATCCATTACCGATAGCATCCCATATAGTTACGCCCTTGGCGTCAAGTTTCACTTTAATCCAAGCTCTATTTTTTGGAAGTAATGGTTGAAGAATAGATCCCCAAAATATTCCTGTAAATCTTGGCAATAGAAGCTGTATTTCACCTGATTTTTCAAGACTCTTGCACTTGGCCATTGGAATCAAATCCAGAACATCGATATTGTCAAATTGACCTTTTTTACTCATATCCATTCCTCCTGGATTCATAGTAACTTGCAACACGCAAACTGGCAATAATTCTCAAATATTGCTTATAAATATTGTCAAAATCACCATTTTCAGGTATCTATGGTAAACTAACAAACAGGAGAGTCCAATGTCTACAGTTTCTACCAATGATCGATGGTTGAGTTCAATATGTTATCTGTCTGTTATTGTTTTAATACCAGTGTTCCTTGTTAAGGACAAATCCCCATATTTAATCAGACACTGTCAGCAGGGTTTCGCAATTTTAGCTATTGAGATAGGTATCTGGTTTGCTTTATCAATCATCGATGCCACCATTGGTTCAATCCCAGTTATAGGACTACTAATCAGCTTTGTGTTGCATCTTGCTGTCTTTGTAGCCTTGCTTGCTATATCTGTAATTGGATTCGTTAAAGGACTCTCAGGAGAAGAGTGGACAATACCTTTTATCGATGAGTTTGCAGACAAAGTTCCCGTCAAATAAGTAATATCCTGCTACACAATGCGTTACAGTTCGAGGTTAACGTATTGCGCATAATGTATATTATGTTAACCTACTGATTATAGAGAAATGCTAATGCACTCCTCTACGGTATTTAACCTAGTATTTCGTTGATTTTAGCAACAATATTGTCTTTTGGTTGGTTACCTATCATAGACCCTACAACTTGCCCATCTTTATAGAATAACAATGCAGGAATTGACATGATACCAAGTTCTGTTGCTTTTGATTGATGCTGAGCAATGTCCATCTTGCCAACTTTAATCTTACCATCATAATCTTGTGCAATTTGATCCATAACTGGCGCCAAAAGTTTACATGGACCACACCATGGAGCCCAAAAATCGATAACTACTGGCATTTCTGATTTAACTACATTCTCATCAAAATTCTGATCTGTAATTTCCATTGTGAAATCTGACATATAAGAGTCCTTTCAGTTACTCAAGAATCAGGATTACAAATGGAGAGAATTGTTCTCTCCAAAACAATTTCAGGGCCCAAAGGGCTACCTTTTAAGTCTTTTTCGCACTGATTGCATGCAAATAGTGCTGCTTTAACACCGTTTAATCCCCAGCTTTTTGCTGCAACGATAGATTGTTTTGCAGCATACGGCGACATCCCGGCTCTACCAGGAATCTCGCCCTCAGAAACACCCTCATCCAGCAGTGACTGAACTAAAGCAATCTGCTTGATTTTCCATATAAGCAATGGTGCAATTTCATAAACCGATCTACCTTCTGCAAGATACTTTCTGAAAATCTCAAGTCCAGTAGCAGTTTTACCAGGACCAATTGCATTAACAAATGAAAAGACATCTACAGAGCGCTGGTCCAGAATAATCTTCAGTATATCTTCTCGTTTTGCAATACCATTATCATCTACGATTAGTCCAATTTTTGCCAACTCGGTTGTAATTGCTATCTGATCCTCGCCAGTCATTTCAACTAATAGCTCAGCAAGTTCATTATCAAGAACTAACCCATGCTTCTTTGCCTCACTTATTGCAGAAGACACCAAAGCAATACCTTTTGGAGGATTCAGGTCATAGAAATATCCGGCAGATTTTGCGCTCTTAACCCATTTCTTTCTGCCATCAAACTTATTGGCAGAAAATATAATCACAGTTGATTGCTCCGGTTTTTCAAGATAATTAAGCAGGGCTTCTTCCAATGCCTGGTCAGTGACAGATTTATCGGCATTTTTAATCCACAGTAGCTGATTATTTGACATCATCGGTATGGTTACAGCCTGTTGTAGCGGCTTGTCGATGCCATGTTGATCGCCATCGTATTTGTGAAAATTAAATGCAGCCCCTGTGTCACCCAGCAACATTTTCGATAAATAATCTACTATACCTCTAACCTTGTCAGGGTTCTCCCCTTCAAGTAAGTATATTAACTTTGTTGAACCCGATTTAAATTCAGATCGCAAGGTTTGAATATTATTTCCTGAAGGTTTCCGCTTGGCCACTACCAGTCCTCCACTATTGTAGCCAATATTTCCCGGACAATTTCTCCTGCTGCTTCCACTCGGGCAGTTTGCTCCGAGGTCCCATCCGGATCATCAAGTATGTAGTTTCCTGTACCTGCAATTTTTTTATTTTCAAATAAATAAGAATCATCACTTTTAACTCGCATCGATAATTCTACAAGAATCTGCACCTGATACTCATCGACTTTCAAATCAGAAGTTGTAAATGCCTCTTTAAGTTTATACCTGACTACTCTGCCTGTTATATCCGAACTGGAAATTGCATCGTCAACAATTTTCAAAGTATTATCGGCCTGAATTGCCTGTATGATTGCGTCTGTCAATTCTATGCCGATGCCTGGTTCAGCTGTTTCATTTACTAAATATGGGATACTGACTTGCTTAATTGAGTCATCAACTCTGCCTGATGACGCAGAATATATTCCACATCCGGAAAGAAGAGCAATCCCAACTAATAGTATTGATGTTATGAATCTCAATTCTGCTCCTCTGCAAGTGTCTTCAAGCGATATCGAATTTTGTCTCTGTTCAAGCCAAGATAGCGCGCTGCTTTACTTTTATTACCACCAGCTGCTGACATTGCTTTTGAAACCAAAATAGTTTCCAGCTCACTCAGCAGAGTTTCAAGGTCGACAGGTTCTTCATCAAGAGGCCTGCTCATTGCTGCAACTATATTAGAGATAATGTCATTTTCAACAGTTTTGCCCGATGGCGTTAATCCAAGATGCACCGGTTCGAGAAGATCGCTGTCGGCTTTCAATATTGCCATCTCAATTGAGTTGCTCAGTTCTCGGGAATTGCCAGGCCAATGATAGGCCTCCATTGCAAGTTCTGCATCACGATTAAAGCCAGCAATTCGCTTATGATAGACAGCATTATAGTAACCAAGGTAATGCTGGGCAATTGGCATAATATCACTCTGTCGTGCTCTAAGTGGAGGCATAACACAACCGGTAGCTTTTAGTAAAAAGTAAAGATCTTCACTGAATTTTCCCTGATCAACAAGCAGCTGCAAATTTTTGCAAGTACTGACAATCAGTTTAAAATCTGAATGAATTTTTGTTTGCCCATTAACCCGAACAAAAGCACCCGTTTTGATTGAGTCCACCAATAACACCTGAACCGGTAAAGGGATTGAGGCTATCTCCTCTAAATACAGAACACCATTATGTGCAAGTTCCAGTAAACCTGTATTGGTGTGGCTGTCTGATTCATCAACGTTAGCTCCAAACAATTCAAATTCTATTTCATCATCAGGAAGCAAAGAACAATTGAAAGTCAAAAATGGGCCAGCAGCAAAAGCAGATTTTTCAAACAAATGCCTTGCATAAGACTTCTTGCCGACACCGTTTTCACCTTCAAGCAAAATTGTATTTCCAGAATCAAAGGCTTGATACAGAGAAGAATCAAGAATTGAACTCAGTGCAGGTAAATCGATGACCTCAGGCTCTCTATTTGAGGTTTTGCCTTCCGTTCTTTTCAACAATAATAACTCGCGAGTCTCCAGGGATGCTTTCAAGCCTCGCTTAACGGATGCCAATAAATGCTCTAAATTGAATGGCTTAGGGATATAATCAAAAGCACCTTGATGCATAGCCTTAACAGCTGTGGCTACAGTGGTATCTGCAGTCATCATAATAATACACATGCCAGGATATTGTTGATGAATTCGACGCATAACTTCCAGACCGTCAATATCAGGAAGCATATAATCCAGAAGCACTAAGTGGGGCTGTTCTTTACTAGCTGTTTCGACTCCTGCCAGGCCAGCACTTGCAGAGACTACTTTGTAATCCTGTGACTCAAGTGTATTTCTGAGAAATGATATTATTGGTGCCTCGTCATCAACGACAAGAATTACTGGCTGCATTAAAACCCCTAATTTGAAGACTGTGATTCAATACAATCTACAAGATTGAGGGTACAATCGGCAAGGAAGTATTCTATTTAATTGGCTCCACGACCTGTAATAACAACCCATACTGTCATAACTAAAATCTTTAAATCCATAAGTATTGAATAATTCCTGATATAATGTTTATCTAAAGCAACTTTTTTCCGAACAGATTCCAGGTCTGTGTCATATCCATTAACTACTTGAGCCAGACCTGTAATACCAGGAAGCACTAATAGACGATCATTATATTCTGGTACATCACTTTCAAGCTGACGAATAAAACATAGCCTCTCAGGACGAGGACCAATAATACTCATATCGCCTTTTAATACATTATAAAACTGTGGAAATTCATCAAGACGTGACTTTCTTAAAAACTTGCCTACTCTGGTGATTCGACTGTCGTTCTCAGTAGCCCAAGTCGGACCATTTGCTTCAGCATCAGTCTTCATTGTGCGCAATTTAAATACTTTAAATTGACGTCCTGGATATACCAGTGATCGACGATTCTCAGTGTTTCCTGAATGTCGTCGCCTTCTATTCAAACCAATTCTAGCTTGGCTATAAAAAATAGAACCTTTAGAATCCATTTTTATAGCAATCGCAATAATAGGTAAAACTAACGAGAACATAAATATCATGAAAATGGAGAAAATTATATCAAACAGCCTTTTACTAAATATCTCTATAGAACTAAATATCTGATGCTGACTGAAACTATTGACAACACCAGCACTTGGCGCAGAATATTTGCGGTATTGTTGTGCATTTATTGATTGTCTTAAGTTCACTTCAGCCCCCTCTTGCCTGAACTACATCACTGCCGATAAAATTTAAAAGATTGACCTCCCAATCAATCTGAAATGATTATATAACAAAAATTACTATATT
>JAAESD010000274.1 GCA_024229695.1 bacterium | reverse complement strand
TCAGCTTCATCGATCAGATCCACCAGATGTTCTGCAGCAGCTGTGGGAGTTTTACACGATGTATTTGCTACTGCATCGGCAATTGATGTATCGATTTCATGGCCAATCGCCGTTAAAACTGGCGTATTCAATGTTGCAATAGTCTCTGCCAAATCCTGTTGATCAAACCAGGACAAATCTCCACGAGACCCACCGCCACGGGTAATCACAATCAGATCCAGATTCTCGCTGTCTAACTGTTGCAGCAGAGAAATCATTTGCGATTGCATTTTTTCACCCATCATCAGACAGTCTGCCCGATGAACAATAAACGGATATTCAGATGCGCAGAGGCTGTCCATGAAATCTTTTTCAGCAGCAGACCCAACAGAAGTAATAAGACCTATATTCAGAGGAAGTTCTGGTAAACAAAACTGCTTCTGCAAATCCAGCAGATTGTTCTTTTTCAAATACTCGAAAACTTCTTGTCTGCGAGCTTCAAGTTGTCCAAGAGTGAACGAAGAATCCAGGCCGACCATTTTCAGAGACAGTTTTCCAAATGGAGCATAAAAATCGATGTTACATTGCAGACATACTTCAACAGATTCCTGAACTGTGAATTCAGACTTGCCGTCGAACCATTTATCCAAACCATATCTTTTTCTATCCCATTGCAGAGCAGCTACTGGAATCTGAAACTGCTGTTTGCCTTCAATGCCGAGCAGTTCAAAATAATAATTACTACGGTGAGTATTTAATCTCTGAACTTCGCCTTTTACCCAGACCGGTGCTGGAAACGTACTCTTCAATGAGCTGCTTATCAGGCGGTTCAAATCACCGACAGAATAAATCTGCCTATCTTCTGTTTTATTAAAAAGATCCATATCAGTCAGTCAGAATTTGCAAGGTACGTGCAATCAATCTGGCTCCAAACCCACTTCCACCCTTTGCGCAGTATGGCAGTGAGGCATCAAGCCAGCTTGGACCGGCAATATCAATATGGGCCCAATTCACATCTTCATCTACAAATTCTTCAAGGAATGCTGCAGCAGAAGATGCACCACCATATCTTTTGCCAAGATTCTTTATGTCAGCAACAGAACTGACAATATCAGCGTGATGTTCTTCGGTCAGTGGCATTGGCCAGGAGCGCTCAAAAGTGTCGCAGCCAGCTTTGTCAATTGACTCAGCAAGAACAGAACTGTTGCTGAATGTACCGGCAAACTGTGTCCCTAATGCAATTGCACAAGCACCAGTTAATGTAGCAGCATCGATCACAAAATCTGGTTTATCTTTGCAGGCAAGATGAAGTCCGTCGGCGAGAATCAATCTACCTTCTGCATCGGTGTTCAAAACTTCAACCGTTTTACCCGACAACATTTTTAGAACGTCACCAGGTTTAATAGCATTACCATCCGGCATATTTTCAACTGCAGGAATTATTACTTTCAGGTTCACACGCATCTTCAGACGGGAAACAATAAGTGCAGCACCAAGCATTGCAGCGGCACCACCCATATCACCTTTCATCTCATGCATGTTCGCTCCTGGCTTCAATGAAATTCCGCCAGTGTCAAAAGTTACACCTTTACCGACCAGTGTAATCGATTTTGCATTTTTTCTTTTGGTTTTGGATTCCAGAATAATCAGTTTTGATTCGTTAACCGACCCCTGTCCTACACCAATAATTCCACCGGCGCCAATCTGTTTAAGTTTAGCTGCCCCGAGAACAGTACACTTCAGGTCTGCGGTTTTAGCAACCTTGCGAGCTTCTGCAGCAAGTTTTACAGGAGTCAGATGATTTGGCGGAAGAGTGACCAACTTGCGAGATACCAAAGAACCAGCTGCGTAAGATTCTCCCTCACGCAAACCGGCACGAAGCTTTGCAATCGATTTTTTATCAGCAACAAGTTTCCAGGATTTAACAACTGCTTTTTCCTTTTTACTTTTGCATAGACCGGCCTCAAAAAGCGCGAGCTCTGCACCTTCTACCCAGCATCGGGCAATTGCTGAACTATCCAGATCTTTCAACGCATCAACAGGAAGCTTCAAAGTGCAAGAGCCTGCTTTCAACGTTTTGGCTCTTTTAGCAGCTAGTGCTGCGCATCGGCGAATTGATTCTACCGATACTTCTTCACCTTTACCAAGTCCAACAAGCAATACCCAATCGGCACCGCTTCTACCACCTGGGACAAGATGAGTTGTTTCAAGTTTGCCCTTGAACAAGGAAGCAGCTTTAGTCAGCCCGCTGCCTGTTGCTTTATCCAAAGCAGAGAGGCCTTTCGGTTTTTCGGAAGTCAGTGGAATAATAATTAAATCAGATTTTAGTTTTGAGATATCGCCTGTTGTAGCTGTCCAACGCATTTAGTTCCCCCTGCAAGGCTAATGTGAAATAGTAAGCAGACAGTGTAGCACGAATTTGCAGAATTGCCAGCCTAAGTTGAACTTGTTTTAACACAATAAGTAATCTACAATACGCGCAAACTTGAAACTTGAGGAGCATCATGAACAGGTTACCACATCGATGGCCACTGCACTGGCAAATCATATCAGCACTTTTTATAGGTCTTGCCACCGGTCTTCTTCTGGGCCCGGAAAACAGATCCATACCAGTCTTTGGTTTTGCAGGCGATCTTTTTCTGCGAGCTCTGCGAATGGTAATTGTCCCGCTAATTGCCAGTTCAATAATCACTGGTGTTGCTAGTCTTGGTTCTTCAAAATCGATAGGCAGACTGTTCACTCGAACATTTGGCTGGTATATGCTGACCAGTCTGTTGGCAATCCTGCTGGGACTGCTGCTGGTCAACGCATTTCAGCCAGGGCTTATTGACGGGATTCCTGTAGGCGATAAGCTGGGCTTGAGTGAACTTGATGCTGCCACAGCAGCAAAGATTTCAGGCAAGGGAACCAACGATCTTGCTAATATCCTGATGCGAATGATTCCTGAAAATCCGGTTGGGGCAGCAGCTGAAGGCAATATCCTGTCTCTGATTGTTTTCTGCCTACTGGTTGGTGCAGCTCTGACTGCTCTGCCAGAAAAATTGAGCGCCCCACAATGTCGTTTCTGGGAATCACTTTTCCAGGTGATGATGAAGATTACCGGCTGGGTAATTAAAACTGCTCCGATTGGTATTTTTGGTCTGATTACAAAAGTGGCTGCCACTAACGGTCTGGAAGCTCTTGGTCCACTTGCAAAGTATGCTGCAATAGTTCTGGCAGCTCTGATTGGTCACGTATTGATAACTCTGCCACTTCTGTTGTGGTTCACTTCACGCATCTCTCCAGTGAAACATTACAAGGCGATGTTACCTGCTCTAGTTACAGCTTTTTCCACGCGATCGTCATCAGCAACTCTGCCTCTGACTATAAAATGTGTTGAAGATGAAGTTGGTGTCAGCAATAGAGTCTCGAGTTTTGTTCTGCCACTTGGGGCAACAGTGAACATGGACGGTACTGCACTGTATGAATGCATTGCGGCACTGTTTATTGCTCAGGCTTATGGCGTAGTTCTTGGACCGCTGGATCAATTTCTGGTTGTGATAACTGCATTATTGGCATCGATTGGTGCAGCAGGAATCCCTGCAGCAGGTCTGGTCATGATTGCGATAATTCTGGATACTGTTGGGTTACCACTTGAAGGTGTGGGATTGATTTTAGCGATCGATCCGCTTCTGGATATGTGCCGCACCAGCGTCAATGTACTCAGTGACAGTTGTGGCGCGGCAGTAGTTGCAGTCAAAGAAGGCGAAACAGAACTGTACAAAAACTAGGCTTTATACTGCTGAATCAATTGTCTGGCAATAACCAGCCTTTGAATCTCTGATGTGCCTTCGTAGATTCGAGTAATACGAGCATCACGATAGAATCGTTCAACTGGATACTCCTTGATATATCCGTAACCACCATGAATCTGCAAAGCTTCATCAGCTGTATAGCATGCTGCTTCCGATGCTGCTAACTTCGCCATTGCAGCTTCTCTGCTGTGTGGTTCGCCGTTATCTTTCAACCATGCTGCTTTCAATGCCATTAGTCTGGCAGTCTCCAGTCTGGTTCCCATATCAGCAATTTTGTTCTGGATTACAGGTTGCTTGGAAAGTGGCTTACCAAACTGTTCTCTTTCAGAAGCATACTTGCATGCAGACTCCAAACAAGCCTGACCAATTCCAAGGGACTGGAATGCGATTCCAATTCTACCGCCATCAAGAGCTTTCATTGCGATTGGAAATCCGCTTCCCTCATTACCAAGCAGGTTGGCTTTAGGAACAGCAACATCTTCCAGATCGATTACCACAGTGTCAGATGCACGCAG
>JAAESD010000273.1 GCA_024229695.1 bacterium | reverse complement strand
CCCCTTTCTGATATTTTGATTTCGAGTTTTTCTGCAGTTTTAGTTTGGGGTGTTGCTGTAATCATCCCTGATGAGTAAGGGGATGGTTTCTTCACTCAATGGTTTGGGGCGTTACCAATGAGAGGTCAAGATTCACTTGGGGTAATATTGACTCTATTTGGAGTCAGTGTTGCAACTTTGACTGCATTGTATGCTCTATCTGCAGCACCAACAATCATTGAACCCGTAGGTCCTGAATCATATCGAATTTTATATTTTCATGTACCATTCGCATGGTCTTCATTTTTATCTTTCACAATGCTATTTATTGGTGCAATTATGTGGTATGTCAGGCGTAGTGAGGTTGGTTGGATTTGGTTCCAGACTGCCTCAGATTTAGGTTTGATATTCGGGTTAGGGGTTATCACCTCTGGACCTATTTGGGGTTCTGCAACATGGGGCAGACCTTGGGATTGGGGCGACATGCGACTCAACACATTCGGCCTCCTTACTGCGATAGCCATGTTCCTTGTTCTATCAAGGCGTTCACAGCCTGACACCCCAGAAACTCGAGATACACTATCTGCGATAGGGTTGTTTGGCTTTGCCCTAGTCCCAATTACAGCAATTGCCACTTCTCTGTGGAAAGCAGCACACCCTCCAATTATCATAGTTGATAATCCAGACGCAGATATTGGAATGGATCCCGAAATCAAAACCTTGCTGTTCTTTTCCTTTTTCATCTTCTGCATAATATTCGCTGGCTTTGTTCGTCTTTCCAATCACCGATATCGACTCGCAGCACAGTTGGAACAACTCAAGTCAGACCTTGATGAGGGGGCGATACAAT
>JAAESD010000272.1 GCA_024229695.1 bacterium | reverse complement strand
ACTGAAGATGATGAAGCAGCAGCTCGTATCATTGCAGGAAGTGCCCGTCAAATGGGCATCGAGATTCAAGGAATGTAATTATTGAGATTTAATTAATATAAACAAGACACTGCAGGAGGGTGTAATGCATCCGCTAATACTGCGAAAGAAAAATGGCAAAAAAAAGAAGTAAAAGATACCGCCAAGCGGCGGAACTGTTTGAGGAGGATAAAGAGTATAGTCTTACTGAAGCTATTGATATACTTAAGAAATTTCCACCAGCGAAGTACGACGAGACAGTTTCAATTTCTGTACGTCTTGGAGTTGATGCTAAGCAATCTGACCAGATGGTTCGCGGAACATGCCCATTGCCTCATGGGTCAGGCAAGAAAGTTAGGGTCTTGGTTTTTGCTCAAGGTGAAGCAGCAACAGCCGCGAAGAATGCTGGGGCTGAGTTCGTTGGTTTTGATGATCTAATAAATAAAATCCAAGGAGGATTCCAAGATTTTGATGTTGCTGTTGCTACTCCGGAAGCCATGGCTGAGGTCAGGAAACTTGGGCGCTTTCTTGGGCCTCGCGGATTAATGCCTAACCCTAAGACAGGAACGGTTACTGATGATACTGCTTCAGCTGTTAATGCAGTGAAAGCTGGACGTATTGATTTTAAATTAGATCGAAACGGTGGGGTAGCAGCTCCGATTGGGAAAGTTTCGTTTTCAGCTGAGCAGCTTGCTGATAATGGCAACGCGGTAATGAATGCAATTAAGCAAGTGAGGCCAGCTTCGACTAAAGGAATTTATATTTGTGGCGCTACGCTATCAGCTACTGTTTCGCCCGGTATACCGATCGGAACTGATGTTT
>JAAESD010000271.1 GCA_024229695.1 bacterium | reverse complement strand
TGAGCGTGATCCTGATACTGGCGCAGCCGGTGACTGGTATGCTAAAGCAACTGGTATCGCAAGTAATGAAGGTTCACCAACTGATGCTGAGCGTTGTGATCTGCTTCGTGATGAATTACTGGCTTACAATTTTACTGAAGTAGACCAGATTTATCAGGGTGCTGGCGGATCAACTGCAGGTATCGCTGCAGCGGTCAATGAGGGCCGTAGTCTGATTAACTACATTGGTCACGGTTCAGGAACTAGCTGGTCTTCAGTATATTTCAGCAACTCGGATGTTAGTGCCTTGGATAACGGTTGGATGCAACCTTGGATTATTGACGTTGCATGTCAGAATGGTGACTTCAATGTGAGTGCATGTTTTGCTGAAACCTGGTTGCGTGCTGGTTCTCCAGAAGCTCCAAAAGGTGGAATCGCTTCTTATGCAGCTTCTACAAATGCAGCATGGGTTCCTCCATGCGTTATGCAGACAGAGATCATAGATCTATTCGTAGCAGATCAGGAAAATACAATTGGTGCTCTGTATTTCTACGGTGGAATGCATACACTGGACTATTACACTAGTGATGAGGGTTTACAGATTATTGAGCAGTACAACATCTTTGGTGACTGTTCAATGGTTGTCCGCTCTGCAGTTCCTACAGAATTTATTGCAACACATATGCCAGTTGTTCATCTGAACAGCCCTAGCTTTGATGTTGCTACTGGTGAAGAGGGCTTAACTGTTTCTCTTTATCGTGACGGTGTAATTCACGGAACAGCTGTTACAGATGTTTCTGGTAATGCTACTGTTATGTTTGATGTTCCAGTTGTTACACCTGGTGACGTAACTCTGACTGTTACTGGCTACAATATGGTACCTTATCAGGTCGACCTGATGGCAATTACTCCAGCTGTTGTGACTGTTTCCCCAACAACCATTGATGTACTCACTGCTACTGATATTACTGTTACAGTAATGGATGCAGATGGTGTTACACCTCTGGCTGGAATCGATGTTTGGGCAGAAGGTCTTGGTTATTCAACAACTCCTGTTGCTACTAATGCTAGTGGCCAAGCAGTTTTGAATGTTACTGCTGAATTTGGTCCAACACTGGATATTGTTGGTCAAAATCCTGCTGATACATTCCTTCTGTTTACTGAAGAAATTACAGTTAACGCTGCTCAATTCTCTTCTGCAGATTTAACTGTAAGTACTGACATTGGTATGAGTGATATGTTTGCTCTTAACCTTCCAGGTACAATTACAGCTTCAGCATCACCAGCCGGATTTACGCTTTATGCTACAGATCCATCTGGTACCACAACAAGCGTTGTTGGCACTGAGTTGACATTGACTCCTGCTGAAACAGGTAATGTCACTGCTACTATCGCCAAAAGTGGTTACGATGTCTACACAGAGGCTTTTGAAGTTATCGAAGCTTATGGAACTCTTTCTGGTCACATTACAGCTGCTGGTGCTAATGCAGTTGGTGCTCAGGTAATGGGTCTTGATGGTCTTGGTAACCTTGCATTTGTTGAAACAACTGATGCCAGTGGTAACTTCACTGTAGCTTCAGATCTACTTGTAGCAGATTATACAATTATGGTTGATCTGTTTGGATACTTGCACCACGAAGAAGCTTTCTTCATAAACTACGGTGCAAACAGTTTCTCTGCAGATTTGGCTGCTGCTCCAAGTGGTGAACTTAGTGGTAACATAATCGATTCTGATACAAGCCTGCCTCTAGAGGCATTAGTGCAACTATACAGAAGCGATACTGGTGATCTATACGCTGAAACTGTTGCTGATGCCAGTGGCGACTACAGCATCGAAAATCTACCATTCTTTGATTACGACATTCTGGTTCGTGCATATCACCACGTTCCAGTTACAATGACTATTACAATCAATGGACCTTCTGTTACTCAGAACTTCATGCTTGATCCAACAAATGGTGACAT
>JAAESD010000270.1 GCA_024229695.1 bacterium | reverse complement strand
TAAACGATGGATAAAGGATATGTATTACTGCGGCTGCAATTGCAGCCTTACGCGAAACTACGTGCCTGCCGAGTAGAAAAATGAGGCCAGTAGTAATTGCTGTTAGAATTACATTCAACAATCGCATCACTGCAATGTTGTTGCCAGTCAACAGCATCGACAGTCCACCAGTTATTGGCCAGAGTGGTGGTTGGAAACCATGAAAATATGCCTGGGAGAAAGTATCTTTCCCAAGCATCAATCCACTCCATCCACAAGCCCGGCTGAAATATGAAAACTCGTCATTGACCATAGCTGTATCAGTAATAACAACAGGAAGTAGAATTATGCCACGCAGAACCAATGAAATCAGAATCAGTAACAAAACAAGTTTCTTATCACTCATCTTCTGATGCCAACTTTTCTATCGCTTCACACATTCTACTCCAGGAATATTTCTCTTTTTCAACTGCAACCGCTGAACCAAATTCTTCTGCCAAATTATCATCAAAGAATTTTATGACAGCTTCTCCAAGAGCCTCACTGTTTTTGGGAGGCACTAAAAATCCGGTGCGCCCGTGGTCAACAACTTCAGGCAATCCCCCTACTGTTGTTGAGACAACCGGCAAATCGTAATTCATTGCAATCTGTACAATTCCGCTTTGAGTTGCAGACACATAAGGCAATGCAACAATGTCCGATGCAACAAAATAATCCTCTACAATTTCATCGGGCAAATAGCCATCAACAAGCTGTAAAATATCACTCGCAGATGAGTCAGCTATTCTGTCCAGGTAAGGTTTCTTGTCCCCATAGATATCGCCAACAATCAGTACTTTGATATCTTTACCAAACTTGTCCTGCAACATTGGAGCTGCATCAATCAGATACTCCAATCCCTTGTACGCTTTAATAAAACCGAAGAACAGTACTACTTTGCAGGTATCAGGAATTCCAAGTTCAACCCTTGCCAAGCTTTTGGTTTTGCGTTCTCTGCCAGGGATTCCAAAATCGAAAACAGGAAGTGGAACAGTAATTACTGAGCCGGGGTCAACTGATGGAACTTCATTTAGCAGATCGCTTCTGACTTGATCACTTTGAGCTATGAAACCATCTCCTGAGGATAATGCATACCTGGTTAACTGCTTTGCAAACGGGTATTTTTCATGGGCAATTACATTGTCCAATATAAAGTAAACTGGTAGTCCGGCACGCTTGCACAGCCTGGCGATTGTGCCAAAAGCTGGCGCGAAATATGGCAACCAATATTTTATATAAACTGCATCCGGTCTGTTTTTCTTAATCAATTTGGCAGCACTGAACCAGGTCCAGGGTAACCACGGTACAATCACCGGTTCATTTGGCATATGCATCCACTGTGCAACATCACTGGTCTGACTTGTGCCCGGGAAAATAATTTTAGGGTACTGTTTCTTGAGAGAAACCCATTGGACATCATGGCCTCGGCTCAGTAGGTGTTTCACTACAAATGCCGCCGATGTAACAATGCCACCATGAAAAGGTGGAGCAGGACTTACTAACGATACTTTCAATTAACTTTCTCCAGGCTATCCAGCATTTTATTTGCATCGACATTCAGCTGCTCATCCAAACCTTCTTTGATGGCCATTTTAAAAGCAGTGGTTGCCTGAGTGTCATTGCCCATTTCAGCAAACAGTTCGCCCATATTGAAGTAAATCACAGCCCTTTCAGGTTTTGGTGTAGTCAAAGTCAAAGCTGCAAGATATTTGTCAACTGCCTGATAATATTTACCAGTGGAACGTAACACCATGGCTTCCTGAATCATCATTTCAGCTGTGCTGCTCTGCCCAACCATTTCATTCAACTGAACCAGCAACTGTCTTGCAAGCGGCTCCATGCTCCTGGATAATCCTATGACCAAAGACTGCTCGATAAGTTCCCTGGCATGCAATAATTCATTTTTATCCCGCAAGAAACCGGCAAGCAACACCAGCGCTTCTGCATCGTGGGGATTATCTCGCAATGCATCTCTGCACAATTCTTCTGCTTCAATATTTCTACCACCGGCATAGGCATCAAGAGCCCTGTTGACTTTGTAGCTGTAAAAAGCTGGTGCGCTTTCTCGGGGTGGACCAAAGAATCTGACCGTATAAAGTCCACCTCTCCTGGTGTCAGCAGTCAGAACAACTGAAATCTCTTCACCAATTCCCCACGGTATTTCCACTCTGTGACATGACTCATTACGACCAGTATAAAGCAGAGCACCAGAGTTCATTTGCAGAATATGCAAATCGCAAAGAGCAAGATCCCCATCGACTTCAAGAATCCAGCTGCGAAGTTGGACATCGTCACTGTCAATGCGGAACTGAAAAGATTCGCCAGCTTCAAGATTGTAAGTTTCTGTTCCCCATACTTCTTGAGGGGCCGACGCAAACAGTGGCGTAGCAAATAATAGAACTACTAGAAGTGTACAGATTCTCATTGTGGTGACTCCTCGATAAGTGGTAATGATAAATTACTACCATATTCTTCGTTCACAACTTCAATCAACATTTCGGCAATCATTGCCTGCCCATAACGAGTTGGGTGCATACCATCAAGGCTGTAAAGCCCGCCCAGGAATTCTCCCGTAATTGGCCAGCCATTGTAAGCTGTACCTTCAACTGCATTGTAAAAAATTGAAGCAACATCAACAAACAGGCAATTATATTCATCGGCAAGAGAAGCAATGATATCATTGTAATCTGAAGTTGCCTGCATCAAACTGGAATACTCTTCCAGCGATAGAAAATCAGCTTCCGTAAGAACTTCCAGACCACATTCCGGCCACATTTCAGCAATCATATTTTCAGCTTCAATCTCTGAAATTCCATCTCGAAGTTGTAAAGCCAGACTAACCTGCTCAAAGGGGTAACCTACACCCTCATCGGTCTTCAGTTTTGCCTGGAAGTATACCCTGTCAGAATCAGAAAGTTCGCAGCAATCAGAAAGCAACGGAATTGGATTACCTTCTGCATCAGGTAACATCTCATCGAATTCGTCAGTTACATACCAAGGTTGCAGGGAAAAAGCTGCCGACTGGGCAACAGGAGGAACTGTCAACATAGCGAAACCGCAATGAGGTAAACTCTCTGTCAGCAGATCCAGAATTGTACGATAACTCTCTTGGAATTCCTCTGGTGAATCGGACAATTCACCGCTACCCAAAGTTGCCGGATACATTATTTCGCTGAACCCGAACATCAAGGTTATAAAAGTTGGATTTAGAGAAATTGCCTGTTCAATACCTGGTTGTTCAGACCTTAAAAACATATCCAGATACGGGTTTGGCGGGTTGCCATCTCCGTGTACGCGCCACAACATTTCATCGGCAGTCAATAACGGAATAGCCAGATTATTATATGATCGGTCCAGATCAACATTCAACAACATCGACATCCAGAAATCAGGGTCAACCCATGGAGTGGGCTCAATTGTAGGGTTGCCATTTTCATCAAGTACAACTCTGAGGTGTCCTTGTGCAAAAGAACCATCAATAACCAGCATTCCGGGGTC
>JAAESD010000269.1 GCA_024229695.1 bacterium | reverse complement strand
GACTACGTCTTGGTTTGTTAAACGAAGATTTAGCTGATCGATTTGGTGTTTCTCCTACTGTTTGTTCGAGCACTTTCAAAACATGGATCCGCTTGCTGAGAATTCTCTTAGGTGATGCATTGGTTCAGTGGCTACCTGTTGAAGCTATTCGTGATAACATGCCTGCTATTTATCAAAAATCTGGTCATAAACGTCTCAGGTGCATAATTGACTGTACTGAGGTCTTCATCGAGTGGCCAAAAAGTTTGGAGGTTCAAGCCCAAACTTGGTCTGACTACAAAAGTCACAACACAATAAAATTTTTAATCGGAATCGCACCAACAGGATACATAACCTTTCTCTCTGACTGCTATTCTGGAAGGGCCTCAGACAAACACATCTGTAATGACAGCGGATTCTTTGACTTGCTGGAAAGAAATGATGAAATCATGGCTGACAGGGGATTCCAAATCACTGAAGAACTGTTACTTCGTTTTTGCTCTCTCAGTGTCCCACCTGGTGCTCGCACAAAAGCTCAGATGACTGCTGCTGAATGCAAAAAAACCAAAGATGTTGCAAATCTTCGCATTCACGTTGAGCGTGCAATCAACAGAATTAAAACCTTTCGCATTTTGAAATCTGTCCTGCCCATCACCATGCTGCACCATGCTGATGATATAGTCTACACCTGTGCAGCTCTGTGTAATCTGAAGCCACTCCTCATACAACCCAAGAAACCAGGTAAAGAAT
>JAAESD010000268.1 GCA_024229695.1 bacterium | reverse complement strand
GTCTGCATTGTCTAATTTGACCCATGCTGAACCTGACCAACGATATGTTACAGGATATTTAGTGTCGTCACCATCTACCCATATATCGCCAGTTACTAGAGCCGATGTTCCGTCTTTACGTTTTGTTGGAGCACCTGTAACTAATTGACATTCACTTGGTGCAAGACTATTTGTGTCTTCTGACCATGCGTACTTCTGCCATTCCATGTTACCGCCGTTGTTAACATTCTTCATTACTTCAATGTTTAAACTTGCACTGAACCAATATGTTCCTTCTGCAATTGTACCTGTAATTTGTGTTGCACTTGCTTGATAAGACAATGCTTCCCAAACTGATACAGCGTTATCGTCATCTGTGAAACCAACTGCCGCTTTACCTGAAGTGAAAACGATGTTTAATTCTAAACCGTCTGTCTTAGTGAAACGAACTTTGTTTGTACCAATTTTTTCGATACTAACGTTTGCTGTATTCAAGGCCGCATTTGCTTGTAAAGATGTAATTAATGCATCTAAAGTGATACCTGAAGGTGTAAATGCTTCGCCTTCTACTGTGAATGCCGCTGTAATACTTGATGTGCTTGGAACTGCACCCGAAGTGATAACTGTAGTAGTTGCACCTGTGTGGCGTCTTAGTTCCCAGAAACCAAAACCGTTAGCCGCTGTGTTATATCTAGTATAAACATCGCCTAGGTCGTTGTTGGCTGCCTGTGCTAAATCATCTGTTGTATAAACTGGTGCTTCAATGTTTGTGAATAAGCCCGAAGTAGAGTTATAAGATGATAAAGATACATCTAGTCCGCTACCTGCAATTGCTAGACGAACATAAGCATCGCCTGCCGCTAGTGCAGTTGTGCCATCTGATTGTTTAGTTGGGTCAAATTGTGAAAATTGAAAATCTGCTGAACCTGTGTCACCACATAATATCCATGCACTTGCAACTTTTTCATAATATGAAACTTTTGCAGTAGATGTTACAACTGCGAAATCGCCTGCTGAACCATAATGGTTCGAAGGTGCCGCATAACCGCCTGAGATTGCCTCTACATTTCCTGTTCCTGGAGTGTCCTCTAGAACTGAAATTGCATTTGACACCCACGCTGTTCCTGACCATGTGAATAATCCGAATTTTGATTTCGAAGTATCATGCCAGTATGTACCGTTTGTGATAACGCCTGCTGGTTCTGTTGAAGATGCTTCTAGTTCTGACAAGTCAACATCTGCACGAATAACATATGCGTTGTTCGATACTCCTAGATATTGATATGCCGCTAATAGACCGTATTCACTTGTTTCAGCGCCTTGAACAACTGAACCGCCAACTTCATAAAATTTTGGTTCGCCGAATGTTTCGACTAACTCTCTCTGTGATGATACTAGGTAGGCAACTCCTGCATTCGCTGGAAGTGTTCCAGAAGCAGTTGCACTGCCAGATGCATCTGACTTGTTACTTGCCGTAGCAATAACTAATAATGGTAATGTACCTTGTGTAGCCGCCGCGTACTGTGATTCATCACTGACTGTTACTGCAACCCCTGGTGATACTAATGTAGCCATAGTATTTCTCCTTGTTTAATTTTGTTACTAATAGTTTAAATGTATTTCGTTACTTGTATTTAGTCAAAATCACGGAAAAACACTGTTTTGGGGGTTAACCATATAAGTCTGGCACATAACCAATCTTTCGAACTTCTTTTGCAATATTAGTAAAACGTTTATCTAAAGGTGCGCCATTTGTAACCGAGCGATGAATAAAAGGATACAACCCAGTTAACATGGTTGTTCTT
>JAAESD010000267.1 GCA_024229695.1 bacterium | reverse complement strand
GAGGGGTTTTGCAAATGACTGACCAGATCAAATCAAAATTGGGAGATCTTCACCCTGAGCCGGCTCCAACTGATCCGAGCTATTTGTGGAAGGGAACCCCACCTCGACCCAACAGTGTGATTTTTGAGTCTTTAACTGCTGAGAAAATCAAAGAAGCCTCACTGCACACCAAAGGAGCTGCTGGTACTTCTGGAGGTGATGCTGAACACTACCGAAGGTTATTATACAGCTTTGGGGCAAGCTCCACAGATTTGGCTCAAGCAATGGCAGCAGCGGGGCGTCGCCTTTGTACCGTCTATGTTGATCCTGATTTGATTGAAGCTTTTGTTGCTAATCGTCTGATTCCTCTTGATAAAGGAGGAGGTGGTGTTCGGCCCATTGGCATTGGTGAGATCCCAAGGAGAGTGATTGGGAAAGCGATCATGGGGGTCTTGAAAAACGATGTGGCTCAAGCTGCTGGAGCAACTCAAGTTTGTGCAGGCCAAGAAGGAGGCATTGATGCAGCGATTCACGCGATGATGCAACTTTGGGAGAGAGCTTCCACTGACTGTCTTCTGTTGATTGATGCTTCCAACGCATTTAACAGTCTAAAACGTGCCACAGCCCTTTGGAACATCAGGTTCATCTGTCCTCCACTTGGTGTTATTCTGATCAACCTATATCGGAAACCGGCGAGATTATTTGTGATGGGTGGTTTTGAATTGCTATCACAAGAAGGAGTAACGCAGGGCTGTCCATTTTCAATGGCAATGTATGCTCTTGCCACCCTTCCTTTGCTGAACTTGTTGCGACCTGCAAACAATCGTGATGAGCGTGATTGGATGCCAAGACCTGACATTGCTGGAGGCATGGAAGACAAGTCGCAAGGAGACATGCCAACTCAGGTGTGGTTTCCTGATGATGGTCAAGGTGGAGGATCACTGGAACAAGTCTTTGCATTGTGGAACAGAGTTGTGCGATTTGGCCCGGGGTT
>JAAESD010000266.1 GCA_024229695.1 bacterium | reverse complement strand
TTGCTTTTGTTCGATGTGCCATCAAGTTCGCAAAGAATACGATCTATAAGTACTTGTTCAGTTGCATCAATATCCAGAAGCTCAGGCTCAATAATTTCTTCAACATGTCTTACGGCATTCAGGACACCTTTGCCCATGAATAAATCTTTATCGCCATCGCGAAGCTCAACAGCTTCATGTTCACCGGTTGAGGCTCCACTTGGCACCATTGCTTTGCCGACATCACCACCGTCAAGAAATACATCTACTTCAACAGTAGGATTACCTCTTGAGTCCAGAATTTGACGCGCTTGTATTGATTCAATATTAAACATGGCTTTTTGCCCTCCGGTCCTGGTTGCAATTGATTGTTGAGCCGGATTCTATGTGTGTTAAGGTGCGAAGTCAAGAATTCTACTTCAATTGATGCATTTTGTTTTCAAGTATGTTATAATTGAGTCTGGAAAAAGCGTTCCCCGCCGCTAACGACAACCTGTTTACTTGAGAGGTTTCCGATGTTACTCCCTTACAGGATAGTAATTTTTTGTCTTGTTACCGTTGTTGCCATTTCTTCCTTTGCCATTGAACTGCCACCGGAAAGAGATGTCGATAACATTGAATATCTTATCCCACACCATGAAACGGCTTATGAACGCTCGCTTTGGGAGGGCAAAGAGAATGAAATGCCAACCCGGGGGACTCTAAGTGACCCACCACCGGTTGGACCGGTTCGTAATATTGCAGAGTGGGAGCCAGTAACAGGTGTTTTGATCAGATATCCACTTGGTTTGCCATATGATTTGCTGAACGATCTAGATGATGATGTGAATATCCATTGTGTAGTTTCAAGTGGTAATTACTCATCAGCTCAATCAAATTTCACTTCAAACGGACTTGATATGGGGCGGGTAGAATTTCTTATCCGCGCAAATGACTCAATATGGACCCGTGATTATGGCCCATGGTATGTATTCGATGGCAATGGCGACATGGCAATCATTGATCACACGTATAATCGTCCTTACCGTCCAAATGACAATATGATTCCCGTCTATTTTGGACAGCAACAAGGGATTCCAGTATACAGCCATGACATGTATCACACTGGTGGTAACTACATGACTGATGGTTCCAACTTCAGTATGAGTACAACTTTGGTCTACAATGAAGCTACTGGTATGAGTAATGCCGAAGTTGATCAGCTGATGGCTGATTATTATGGCATCGAAACTTACAATGTTCTTGATTATATAGAGAGTGGAGGTATTCACCATATAGATACCTGGGCCAAATTTCTTGATGAAGAAAATGTTCTTCTGAAAGAAGTATGGAGTGGCCACCACACGTACAGTAATCTGGAGCAACGAGCTACTCTGTTGGCTTCTCTGGAATCTTCAACAGGCCGTAATTATCAGGTTCACAGAATCTATTGTTACGATATTGGTTGGGGAGACCCGGCTTCCTACACAAACTCAATTATTCTGAACAAGAATATTTATGTTCCAATCTTTGGCGATGCTGGACACGATGCCAACGCCCTGGCCGCTTATGAGGCAGCAGCTCCTGGATATACCATAAGAGGATATGAGTATAGTGGGTTTATAACTGATGATGCATTGCACTGCAGGACAAAAGGTGTGTATGACAGGCATATGCTTAGAGTTGAGCATATTCCAGTTTCAGGAACACATGATGGGCCAGTTGCAATTGAGGCTATGATTGATGATCGCAGCGAAACCAGTATTCCATTCAAGGCAGTTTATTATCGATATGCTGGCGACAACTGGACTATGGTTTCAATGGATTCTGCAGGTATGGATAATTACGTAGGTACAATTCCTGCCCCTGAATCAGACACAACTGTTGATTACTATATTCATGCTGCAGATGCTAGTGGCAGGGTAGCTGGAATGCCTCGTACAGAGCCAGCTCACTATTATACTTTTAATATCAACGCCAATGATCTTTCTGGTGTTGATACTCCAGGTATGGTCAAGCCTGCAAAGCTGAATCCTAACTATCCTAACCCTTTCAATCCATCTACAACATTTTCATTTGAGCTGAAGTACCCTGAGCAGGTAAAGCTATATGTTATGGATGCTCGTGGCCGATTAGTTTGTAAGCTGATTGATGGTGCAGAATGTCAGTCAGGAGTGACAGAGATAAACTGGAATGGTCGTGATGACTCTGGTCGCGAACTTCCATCCGGAACTTATCTGTTTGTTCTGGAAGCTGCAGGTCTACGTTATAACAGACCTGCTACTTTATTGAAGTAACATTTTCTTACTTAGTGCCCCCGCTTGGCTATTGCCACGCGGGGGTTTTTTATGTTTAATGGAACCATGTTTTCAGAAACGCATTTCAAAGGTAATAAAAGGAGCTTTGATTATGTTTGGTAAAGTAATTTTGTTGTCATTGTTGATGGCTACAGCACCAAAAACTGTATCAACCGATGCAGTGGTAAATGGGAACACAGAGTTTGCCATCGATGTTTACCAGGAACTTTCAACGACTCCAGGTAATCTTTTTTTCTCTCCATATTCAATTTCGTCAGCTTTGAGCATGACCTGCGC
>JAAESD010000265.1 GCA_024229695.1 bacterium | reverse complement strand
TTTGATATAATATTCATTACAACCGACAGGATCATGTGTGCAATCAAGTGCGCTTCCAGGAATTAACTTTCCAGCAAAACCATCAAAGCAATTACCACTACTACTGTCCTCAGACCAGAAAAATGGACCATAAACAAAATCATCTCCAGCTAAATCGTCTTCCCAAATTTCGCCATATGGGTGACACGCGCAATTATGCCCGTCAATCGCCCATAAAGCTGCATACATAGATTGACAGCAATCTGCCGAATACACATCATCTCCATATTCTGATTCTTTCCACGACATATCCCAAGCACGGCTGTTTACCTCAAAAACAATAAACTCAGGAGCGGGCACCTGGTTTTCAGGAATTGGCAATTCATCAATACCACCAACAGCGCCTGTTACTAAAAATGTCATAGGAAGAGAAGCCAGTTCATATACAACACCTACACTAACATATCCAAAAAACATTTTCGGGTTGGCGGGGCCAACTGGTGTTAAATTATAAGCTTCATAATCAAAGTCATCACCCCAAAAGAGCAAAGTAATATCAACATCATTATTTATTGATATTGAGGTTTTTAGTCTGCTGCTAACTTTAGAATTTTCAGAGTAAACTTGTACAGAGCAACCAGCCCATTCTGACTTCCAGCCATCCATCTGCCGCGATGTAGCTGGAATTGCGAATATCACCGGCTCGTCCTCAACCCAGTGAAATGCCTTTATTCTGCTATTTTGCAATGTCTGAATTACTTGTGATTTTGTTGATTCATTTGGCATTGTAACTAGATAAATTGAAGTTTGCTCTGAAGCGTTGATTAGGTTTGGTATTGTACCAAAAACAAAACAAGCCATCGTAATAAATAATACTCTCTTGAACACAACATTCCTCCTAAGTTAACCAAATCTGGCATAATAGCGTCACCTCGCCAAAGCAAATGACACAACAAACTATATTTGTTACAGGTTTGCTTAAATAGGAGTTAAGAACAATAGAATCGCCTCGAAACTGTTGGAAAGGGTTGGCAACAGTGGTGAAACTTGGTACCATCTACGGATTATTGAAGTAGGAAAGCTGAAAAATATACGGGGTCATCAAAAATGTCTGGAAATGTAGTAAAACTGAAAAATGATTTTCCAGACCGATTGCGTAATTATCGTGAAGTGCAATACCTGACGCAGACCGATTTAGCAGCTAAGGCCGGAGTATCTCAACGATCTGTTCATGAGCTTGAATCTGGTCGCCGTGACAGAGCACTATCCAAGACAATTATGTTGCTAGCTGAAGCCTTGGGTGTTTCTTATTCAGAACTGATAGGTAATGGGTCAAAGCCCGACCATGAGCTAATTTCTACATCAGATAAACCACCTGTTGGACAAGACAAAAAGAATCGCCAGAGAAAGATTTTTGTAATCAGACTGTTGGCATTATTCACCATTTCTATCATTACAGGGCTTGTGTTTAATATCGACAATCAGGTATATGTCGGCTCGGACCTCAAAACGATAGAAGTTCGCCATGGTTTATTCAAAAATGTTATATGGTCCCAAACTCTTTCAGATAATGTGAAGGACTTTTTAATTAGCCCTTGGGACGGCAATGTGTTGCTGGTCGCTTTATCAGCTAAAACTATAGACGGAGGTTGTCTCATAGCTTTTGATATAAACACTGGCACAAAGTTATGGACAAGATATCCAGATATCGAGCAGATGAGTATGGCGTTTAATCCCAGTACAGTTCAGTCTGGAGGATTCTTTTGTGAAGAGATTCTGCTTGCAGACTTGGATGGTGACGGCATTGATGAATTGGTAGTCCATTTTATGCACAATCGGTGGTATCCTGCAGCTATCTGCGTAATTGGGAAAAGTGGAAATATCGAGTCTCAATATGCCAGCCTGGGACATATTTACGATATTATTATTCAAGATATTGATAATGATGGTAAAGATGAAATAGTAATTGGCTCCACAAACAACAATCCAAAGTACCAAGGTGCAAGTTTGTATATACTTGATGAGGACAATAGATCTGGAGCTAGCCTTGACTTTATAACATCAGTTGAACGTGGTGTTGAGGATGGAGCCCTTGTCAGGATTGTTGTTCCAGCCTGGCCAAAATTTATAATGGAAACATTGAGTTTGGATCGTTTGGATGCAACAAAGATATACACATATAAAAATAGCGATGGTCAGGTCTGTATTCAGGCATGTATTGGAGAAGTTGATACTGGGGGTTTTGTTTTCGATTTTGACAACAAATTAAATCTGTTATCAGCAAGATGTGCAGATAGCCTGAAAAGGGTTTTTAATAATAACGGTATTAATGATTTTAGCTGGTTTGATGAATGGGCTAATAGCTATATAAGATTTGAAAAAGGGCAGCCGGCAAATTAATCAGGGATTTTTTTCTGCTAGTCTAGCCGACTAGACTGGTGGAACTGTTAAAGATCAGATTTTCTTCTTGGAATGTTTTCAATGTCTGGTTCGGTGCCACCTAGCACTGAAAGACGCAAGGCGCTGTTTAATTCACCAAGCTTACTTAACGGCATAACCGAAATTTTATCATCAATTGCGTAAGCATGCTCTCCTGGGTATACAATCCACAACTTTTCCAGATTCAGATCATCTATGGCAACTCTCATTGAGCGACTTGTTTTTGGAGCCTCGCTGAATTTAAACTCAACGCCATAGCGTTTACTGCCTGAAAAAAACAACAGATCAAGTTCAGCATCAGAATGAGTGGCCCAGAAATATGCCTGGTCTATCTTTAAGCAATTCAGAACTTGTTCAAGCGCAAAACCTTCCCATGAAGCTCCAAGTTTTGGGTGAGAAAGTAATTGCCTGTGATTTTCAATCCCCAAGAGGGTGTGCATGATTCCGCTGTCACGAATATATATTTTAGGAGATTTTACCTGTCGTTTCTTAATATTCTCAAACCATGGTTGCAATTGGCGGGTCATGAAAGTGCCTGTCAAAACATCGAGATATTTTCTGACAGTTTTATCAGTTGCCCCAATAGATCTGCCTAGTTCAGAACCGTTCCATGTTTGCCCATGTGAATGTGCCAGCATTGTCCAGAATCGACGCATTGTAACTGGCGGGATATTGATTCCAAGTTGAGGAATATCTCTTTCAAGAAATGTTCTAATAAAATCCTCACGCCAGGCAACGCTGTTGTCATTATTTTTAGCCAGATACGACCGGGGGAATCCGCCTCGAACCCACAAAGTATTAGAGTTGTCAATTTCAGTCAGGTCAAAGCCGCTCATATCAATAAACTCTATGCGTCCAGCAAGACTTTCTGAAGCATGTTTGATGATATCAGGAGAGGCGCTACCCAGGATAATATATTGGCAACTTACGCTTTTTTTATCTACAAGTACTCTCAAAATATTGAATAATTCTGGTTTCAATTGTATTTCATCAATAATAATAAGACCGGAAAGAGATTCCAGTGCCATTTCCGGGTTAATTAACCTGTTCTGGTCAGCTGGTGATTCCAGATCAAAATAGTGTGAAGATTCTATTTCTTTGGCTAAAGTGGTCTTTCCGCACTGCCTGGGGCCAAGTAGAGCAACAACAGGAGCTCTGGAAAGAGCCTTTTTAATCTTGTTTTGGTATTCATTTCTTTTAATCATACTATGATATTAACCTTGAAATCTCGGAGTGTCAATCCGAATTTTCAAGGATAATATATTTTCTACCCGGGTAGAAAACAAAAAAACACCCCCCACATAACGCGGGGGGTGCAACTTTAATCAACCAAATCCAGCCTACTTCAGAAGTAAATCCTTGATAGCCTGTTTTGTGGTCTCGCGTCCAAGTTTGGCAATCGCGTCTGTGAGACTGATTTCCTTTGGACACGCTTCAATACAGTTTTGTGCATTACCACAATCTGTGATTCCGCCTTTACCCATTATGGCATGCAGACGCTCTTCAGCATCGAACTTGCCAGTTGGGTGACTGTTGAACAGTGATACCTGAGCAACAGGGGCAGGGCCGATGAATCCGCCACCAGGAGTAACCTGAGGGCATGCTTCCATACAGCAACCGCATGTCATGCACTTGGAGATGTCGTAATTGACTTCCCACTCTTTAGGGCTGATGCGTGGGCTATGAACATGGGTATCAAAACCGCCGTCCACATTAATCCAGGCTCCAACTTTTATCAGTGCATCAAACATTCTCTGGCGGTCGACGTGAAGGTCGCGCACGCAAGGGAATTTTGACATCGGTTCAAGTGTGATTGGCTGTGTCAGGTTGTCAACAAGTGTTGAACAGGCCTGCATGACTTTACCATTGATAATCAT
>JAAESD010000264.1 GCA_024229695.1 bacterium | reverse complement strand
GCTGAAGCGATGACTCCTGCTAGTCCTCGCTGGATGCAGGGTACAAAACAACGTGTTGAAGCCAGCGGAGAAGAGGAAATTGTTGAAGGATTGGCCGATCATATCAAGGAACTTCTGATGACTGAAAATCGATTGATAATTTGGGGCTCAGGAGGGACGCTGCGGACCATTGGAAAAATAGTTGGTTTGAAGCCAACTCTTCTAGGAATTGATGCTAGTGTAGGTGAAAAGCAGGTAGGTGTCGATTTGAATGAAAAACAATTACTTGAACTTCTAGATGCACATGATGGACCAATCACTCTTCTACTGTCACCGATGGGTGGCCAAGGTTTCCTGATTGGCCGTGGTAACCTACAGTTGTCGCCTGCTGTTCTGCGCCAAGTTGGAGTGAATGATGTGTTAGGAATTTGTACTCCTGCGAAACTGCTCACAGTCCGCCGATTGCGTATTGAGACGGGTGATACTAATCTAGATGCCGAGTTTGCAGAGAAAAAGTATCTGAAGGTTTTACAGGGGTATCGAACAACAAGAGTTCTTCCTGTAGAAGTGGATTAAGTTCAATGCTGAACTGAATTTAGTGAATTTGACTCACTGACGTGCCTGCTTTCGAGCCGCCTTACGGCGTCG
>JAAESD010000263.1 GCA_024229695.1 bacterium | reverse complement strand
TCTGTATCAGAAGTAAGTGACACTGGAGATCAATTACTTGTCGCGCTACAGTTTATAGCTCAGCGATTAAAAAGAAATTTAAGACATTCACATAGTGATTCAGATGATACACGTGAGAGACTGATAAATATCCTTGATCGAAGTGGGTTCATTCATCGAGATGTTCTTCTCACGGAGACTTCTTTAGATAGGGACTGTGGCCATCTTGTTGGATTTGTTGAAGATAATGACCAAATGCCAATCGTTCTTTTTTCTGAGAATGATCAATATCAAGTATGGCAGCCAGGTGTTATGAATAAACCTGTACCGATCAATCAAGCATACGATTTATTGAATCAACTTAATCCACGAGTTATTAGCATATTTCCTGGATTTTTGCCTCAGGATTTGACCACTCTTGGCTTGCTGAGATTCTCTTATGGCAAACCCAGGCAAACACAGAATTACATCATTGGCGGTGTTTTGGTTGGCCTTGCTATCGGTTTTCTGCTTGCGATAGGTAAAGAGGTAGGTGCTGCGAGGTGGATTTTTGGGATGGGTGGTACTGGGCTGATGGTGGGCGCAACCTTGGGCGTGCTCAGCGGTGGTTTTCGGATTGCTGTCGGTGTGATGCTTCTTTCAACATGCCTTGGCCTACTTACACCAACGTTTAACACGATCATCACCAATCAAGCCTTGCCCGATAAGGATCTTGGCTTGCTACTTCAGATTTCTGGGATTCTGATTGTTGCTGGATTTGCGACGGTCTGTATGGAATGGACACAAAGTAAGTCTTTACAAATAGCGCAGCAGAGAGGTGCTGTTCGATCGCAATTTGCATCTATGCATCGCATGCTGACATTACCCACAGACTTCTTTCGTCAATATAGCTTTGGTGATTTGCAGTTAAGATTCCAGTCGATTGATGAACTTAGGAATGAAATCAAAACTCTTCTAGAAGGTGGTCTTTTAAGAGCTGTACTTACAAGTATCTACATACTTTTCATGCTTAGAATTAGTGTGAAATTAACCCTTCTGTCGATAGTTATTGCCTTGATGTTGATGATACCTACCGCTATTGTTGGATTACAGTCTAGGCCGCTTCAAAGAAGACAAGAGGAGGTTGAAGGCGTTGCACAGACACGTAACTTGCAGTTAATTGGTTCCGTTTCAAAACTACGTTTGGCAGGCGCTGAATCCTCTGCTGCACGTTGGTGGGGACAGAGTTTTAGGCGCATTACCACAATTGAGATGGCGTTGGACGCTAAAGAAGCCGTA
>JAAESD010000262.1 GCA_024229695.1 bacterium | reverse complement strand
TGCCATTGAAACCTGATGCATTGGTTGCTGATTTGTCTGTTGGTGAAAGACAAAGAATCGAAATTGTCCGTTGTCTTTTGCAGGAACCAAAACTGTTGATAATGGATGAGCCAACAGCAGTACTTACTCCTCAGGAAGCTGAATCACTTTTTAAAACCCTACGCAGATTGACCAGCGAAGGATGTGCGGTCCTTTATATCTCTCATCGTCTGGAAGAAGTTAAAAAAATCTGCCACGATGTAACAATTCTCAGGCATGGCGCGGTTGTAGCACAGGTTGACCCGCAACAGGAAACTGCCGGAAGCCTTGCCAATCTGATGGTCGGCTCGGAAATTCATACACTTTCAAGTCACCAGAGTGCAGAACTTGGTGATGTACTTCTGGAGACAAACGACTTGTCTCAACTTGCTGATACTCCCTTTGGCGTCGATCTGAAAAAAATCAATATTTCGGTTCGCGCTGGAGAAATTCTGGCTATTGCAGGTGTTGCAGGTAACGGGCAGAGTGAATTGTTCTCCGCACTTTCTGGCGAGCGCATAAACGAGGACTCAAACTCAATAGTTTTAAATGGCAAACAGTGTGGTTGTTATGGAATTGATGATCGTCGATTGGCATGTGCATCGTTTATGCCTGAAGAACGCATCGGCCACGGCGCTATTGCTGAGTTCAAGTTGACCGATAATGTTTTGCTTTCCAGACATGCTTTGTCTGAAGGCGATGGCTCGGAATCATTGCTTGGTTCAATGGGTGTTATCAATAAAGGTGTAATTGAAAAGATAAATATTCGAGTAGGTGAGGACTTCGATGTCCGAAAGAATGTTGTAGATCCAGAAGCTGGCTCTCTTTCTGGTGGTAACTTGCAGAAATTTGTCGTCGGCAGAGAAATGGACAGGGCACCCAAGGTTCTAATTGCGAATCAACCAACCTGGGGTGTTGATGCAGGAGCTGCAGCACTTATCAGGCAGGCGTTGATTGATCTGTCCAGGTCAGGAAGCGCTTTGTTGGTGATTAGTCAGGATCTTGATGAAGTATTTGAACTTGCCGACAGGATTGCAGTGATCTCAAGAGGCGAAATGTCACAACCATACGATGCTGATAAAATCTCACTTGAAGAAATCGGATTGTTGATGGCAGGCGCACATGAAGGGCAGGAAGTTTAATGAAACTCGTGCTTGAGAAAAGAAGTTACTCCTCAAAAATGATGCATATGTTGTCACCAGTAATTGCAATAAGTCTGACTGTTGTAATGGGTGGAATTATTTTTGCATCGATGGGGCAGCCTGCATTTAAAGCACTTTACTTATACTTCATAGAGCCTTTAACCAGTATGTGGTCAGTTCAGGAAGTGCTGGTAAAAGCCTCGCCTCTGGTGCTGATTGGTGTTGGGCTTGCAGTTTGTTTCAGAGCAAATATCTGGAACATTGGTGCTGAAGGGCAGCTCACTATTGGCGCTCTGTTTGGTAGCAGCATTCCAATTATGTTTGCCGATTTTCAATCGCCTTTTGCACTGGTGCTGATGCTGGTTCTGGGTGCGCTTGGTGGGGCCCTGTTTGCAGCAATCCCGGCGTTGCTGAAAAACAGACTTGGTGTAAATGAAATTCTTACAAGTCTGATGCTGGTCTATATTTCCAAACTGTTTCTTGATTGGATTGTGCGCGGGCCCTGGAAAGATCCGCAGGCGTACGGCTTTCCAAAATCGATATCTTTTGAAGGATGGCATTCACTGCCATTGATAGGTTTTGGCAGAGTTCATATTGGTATTCTGATAGTTATACTAATAGTTGCTGTACTTTATTGGTTGACTACAAGAACTCTCAAAGGTTTTGAAGTCAGAGTAATTGGTAGCGCTCCAAGAGCAGGTGAATTTGCCGGTTTTTCTCAATCCAACATGGTCTGGTTCTGCTTGCTGTTGTCAGGTGGACTTGCAGGACTTGCAGGTATTCTGGAAGTGGCAGGTCCTGTTGGACAGCTTCAGCCATCGATATCCCCTAACTATGGATTCACTGCAATTATTGTAGCTTTCCTGGGCAGGTTGAATCCTGTAGGGGTAATGATGGCCGGAATTCTGCTGGCAATCACTTACCTTGGCGGCGAAAGCGTACAAATCGTTTTAGGTATTTCTGATAAAACAACACAAGTATTTCAAGGCATGTTGCTCTTTTTCATTCTGCTGTGCGATACTTTTATTTTGTATCGATTGCGCATTGTCAGAAGTCTGAAGTTGCAAAAGGAGGATGCATAATGTCAGGAATGGAAGCCGTCTTTCTAACAATTATTACTGCATCGACTCCTTTACTTCTGGCTGCAATTGGTGAGTTGGTTGTTGAGCGATCCGGGGTTCTGAATCTTGGTATTGAGGGCATGATGGTCATGGGGGCAGTGTGCGGGTTTGGTGCTGCAACATTGACCGGGTCTGCATGGTTAGGTGTGGGAGCGGGGATACTTGGTGGCGCATTTATGGCCCTGCTATTCAGTTTTTTGACTCAGACGATGGTCACAAATCAGGTTGCTACAGGTCTTGCAATCACTCTGCTGGGTTTAGGATTATCAGGTTTGATCGGTAGTCCTTTTGTCGGCTTGCCTCTGGAGGCAAAAATGAATGCGGTACATATACCGTTTTTATCTGACCTGCCTTTTGCTGGTAAAGTTATTTTTGGACAAGATCCTTTGGTTTATGTCTCAGTTATTCTGGTAATACTTGTTTCTCATGTTCTTTTTAAAACCAGAGCCGGTTTGATAATCAGAGCTGTTGGCCAAAGCCACAATTCTGCTCATGCTCTTGGTTTCCCGGTTGTTAAGATTCGCTATGCCTGCATAATTTTTGGCGGTGCATGTTCTGGGCTTGCTGGAGCTTATTTGTCTCTTTCATACACTCCACAATGGATTGAAAATATGACCGCAGGCAGAGGCTGGATTGCACTGGCACTTGTTGTGTTTTCAACCTGGATTCCATTCCGATTGGCAGTTGGAGCGTATCTCTTTGGAACGGTCTGGATTTTGGGACTATATGTTCAAGCGATGGGAGTTGCAATCCCACCACAGTTGTTGTCGTCGTTGCCATATATCGCAACCATTGTGGCACTTAGTCTTATCTCAAGAAATAAAAGATTATCAGTAGTTAATACACCGGCCTCATTGGGCAAAGGTTTTGTTGCCGATAGATAGATTCTTGACCAATTGAATATTTTGCGGTTAACCTCAAAATCTGTTCATTAGTGATACTGGTACCCAATCGGGCCAGTTATATAGAGCCAGTAATTAAACCCTGGGAGTTGGCTATGAAGAAACTACTGTTCGCTGTTGCTATTTTGGCTTTGCTTATTGGCTGTGGCCAAAAAGATGAGGCAGCAGAAGAAACTGCTGTTGAAAAAATGAAAGTTGGGTTTGTTTATATCGGGCCTCCTGGAGATCACGGTTGGACTTACCAGCACGATCAAGGTCGATTGGCCGTTGAAGCTGGTCTTGGTGAAAAAGTTGAAACTATCTTTGTTGAAAATGTAGAAGAAGGACCAGATGCCGAGCGTATTATTACTCGCCTGGCAAATGAGGGTTGTAAACTAATTTTTACTACTTCTTTCGGATACATGGACCCAACAATTGCAGTTGCTGAGCAATTTCCTGATGTAAAATTTGAACACGCAACTGGTTACAAAACTGCAGACAATGTTGCTACTTACTGTTCAAGATTCTACGAAGGCCGCTATATCATCGGTCAAATTGCAGCTCAAATGTCTGAATCCGGTGAAGCTGGATATATTGCATCTTTCCCGATTCCAGAAGTTGTTCGTGGAATTAATTCATTTATCCTTGGCGCTCAGTCAGTTAACCCTGACTTCAAACTTAAAGTTATCTGGGTCAACTCATGGTTCGATCCTGGTAAAGAATCCGATGCTGCAAAAGTTCTGATTGGTCAAGGCTGCGACATTATCACTCAGCATACTGACTCAACAGCACCTGCACAGGTTGCTCAGGAAGCTGGAGTTCACTGCTTCGGTCAAGCTTCCGACATGGCTCCATTTGCTGAAACTGCGCTGCTGACTTCAATCATCGATAACTGGGCCGATTATTATGTTGCTCGTACACAAGCAGTTCTTGATGGCACCTGGA
>JAAESD010000261.1 GCA_024229695.1 bacterium | reverse complement strand
ATGATTATGGAAGGACCATCGACCATGACTGCAACAAAAATTATTAACCCATGAACCCCTTACCCTTTATCCTGCTCGCCATATCACTGCCCCTGCTTCTTGGGTCAGTGTGCAATGCAGAGCTGAGAACTTGGACGGCTGTTAATGGTAAAGAGGTAGAGGCTGAGTTTGTTTCTAACGAAAAAGGGATTGTTAAACTTAAGCTGAAGTCGGGCAAAGTCTTTGAGTTGCCACTCAACAAGCTATCAAATACTGATCAAAAGTTTCTCAAGCAAAATGTTAAACAGATAGAATCACCGAATTTAGATAATCCTGCGACACGTGAGAGGATACTAGATGAAGCTGTCGATAGGGATGAATTGCAAAAGCTGAGTGGGAATAAACCCGATTTGTTTAATGGGGTATTATATCTTCCAAACCAGCAAAAGCCATATACAGGATGGGTGAAAGACACAGTATTTGTTGGTGAGATTTTGTTGTGGCAGCTCAAGGGCGGCAAGGATCATGGGAAAACTGTGTCTTGGTACGAGAATGGTCAGAAGCAAATTGAAAGCCACTCCAGAAGCGGCAAAATGCATGGGTTGTTCCGTTCGTGGAACAAGGAAGGTAAACTTGTTAAAGAACAAACTTATAAAGACGGCAAACCTGATGGAGTAGGCATTGCTTGGTATGAAAACGGGCAGAAGATGGAGGAAGTGAAGTACAAGGAAGGTAAGTTTGATGGGTTATGCGTTGCTTGGTATGAAAACGGGCAGAAGAAACATGAAGTAAACTACAAGAACGGTAAGAAAGATGGGGTATTGACTCAGTGGCATGAAAGCGGACGAAAGAGCATGGAATCCCACTACAAGGATGGCGTTGGAAATGATGTTAAGGCTTGGAGGGCAACAGGCGAATTGATTAAATAACCCATAACCACCGACCCCTGATTCATGGTCCGTTGTTCGGGGATTGTGAGGCTTGATCCATGAGCCATGAGCCCCTGTTCCCGTTATAATCTTCGGTGGATTTTGTAATTGGTCGGTTAGTTGTGCGGTGTTAGGGTTTTTTAATGAGAAAGTTAGTCATATTATTTACGGTCACGTTTGTTGGGATGGTTACGCTTATATTCTTTAGTGGCTCAAGCGCTGATGTCTCAAGCACTGATGATTTGCCAATATATCTCCAATTGGTCATGCTGTTATTATTCATCATCCTATGTGTTCTGGGTTGCAAAATTTACAATAAATTCCTTGGCAGCGGCAGCGGCAGTAGTAGTAGCAGTTTCAGTGGTTGTGGCAGTAGCTGCGGAGGTGGGTGTGGCGGTGGCGGGTGATAAGTATAATTTTACCCATGACCCCTGATTCATGGTCCCTTGTTCGGGGATTGTGATTCCTGAAATTCCTATAACTTTT
>JAAESD010000260.1 GCA_024229695.1 bacterium | reverse complement strand
TTGGTTGAGCCAGCAAGATCTGCAGAACAGACAAGGAACAGAGGTCTGCCAAACTTGTCTTTGCAGTAACTGTTTACCCAACTTCCCCAACGCGCAAAACCAGCTCGATTGGGTTTTTTCTCGCCAGGTTTTGCCCATAAATCTTCCGGATATTTTTCAACATCAAAAAGAGTGTCATCGTTAAGAGGGTTTTTATCGACAGGAATATTCAGTGTAGAAATTTCTTCTGGCACACTGTCACCAAGTTCAACCAGTCTGTCGGCAAGGTATGCACATGTTTCTTCATTGTTGCGTAGCACATCCATAGCTGCATTGATGTTTGCGGCAAACTGTTCGCGTAACTCCTGATCTGCAGGAGCATCCTGATCTCTGCCAACCCACTCTGTTCCATATTTTTCAGAAAAGTCATCACGACCTTTCCAGAACAAATCATTGTTCATTGCATGAGGTGACCCGTGACTTGCGTTGTCATATTTATGATAGCCTCTGCCTTTGCGAGTTTTACCAAACATCATTCCCGGGGCATCTGACTTGTTTGCCATCATTTGGCCGATTGCATTTGTGACATCTTCCCAGTCACTGCCATCTTCAGCTGAATGAGTGTGCCATCCGTAAGGGGCAAACCATTCTTCAGGTGAGCCAGCAACAACGGAACTGATCTTCTGGTCATCGATGCCGTAATCATTCCAATCAACCAACAGATACATGTTATCAAGACCAAGACCGTAGCCAGTATTCTTCATTTCATGCCAGCAACCTGCTGTCAGCCCGCCGTCGCCTTCAATACCAAAGACTTTTACGCCATCGGCACCAGCACGTTTTAACGCCAGAGCTTCACCACACATCACAGGACCACCGTGTCCACTTGGGCCGGTATTGAATTTTACAAACAGATTATTACCAGCCATTTCAACATGCCCTGGCAGACCGTGAAGGTTCCTGAAATCGATAAGATCTTCCCAGGTCAGTTGACGTTCTGGAGCTCCAGGGACAAGATATTTTGCATCGCCAGTTTTTTCATGCATCAAACGCAAAGCTTCATTGAAAACTGCCAAAGTAGCGTATACCAGAGGAGCTGTATGACCAGCTACAAGGACAAACCTGTCGCCGAATCGTTTACCCGGGTTGCGAATATCCCAACGCATCTCTCCACCAAGCAGAAGGCTCAAAAACATGTGCGCTTTTGAACGGCTACCACCAGGGTGGCCACTTTGCCTGTAGTTAAGCATCAAATCGATCTGTTGATCGACGACATCTTTAATCAGTTCCCAATGTTTGAAGTTGTCTTTTTGCGCGGAGAACATCTGTTTGCTCCTATGGAAAATTTTTGAAATGGATTTGAACTTGTGGAACTTCGCAGATATCTGGATACGAATCAAGAAGATTCATTTGCAGTATCGTCGTGCTGGAGTATACTGCCGGACTAACAAAGGAGAAATTGTGCTCAATTTTAAAAACATAAGTTTCAGCTACGGCAGTAATCTGGCTGTTGATCAACTGAGCCTTCAGGTCAATCCTGGGGAGATATACGGTCTATTGGGGCCAAATGGGGCTGGTAAATCAACTTCCGTGATGCTGGCAATCGGCTTTCTTACACCTGACAATGGGGTAGTGGAAATCAATGGCCAGTCACCTGCAAAACCTGAAGTCAGGCAACAGCTTGGAGTGGCTCCACAGTCATTATCGATATATGAAGAGCTGACAGCTTTGGGTAATTTGCAATTTTTTGGCAAGATGTATGGTCTTTCTGGAAATAAGCTTTCTGAAAGAGTGGAATGGGCACTTGAGTTTGTCTCTTTGAGTGATCGATGCAAAGATACTGCTGCAAGTTTTTCCGGTGGAATGAAAAGGCGACTTAATCTTGCTGCAGCGCTTTTACATGATCCTGATATGCTGCTTTTAGATGAGCCGACAGCAGGAGTTGATCCCCAATCCCGGAATTCGCTTTTTGAAAACATTGAAGAACTCAAGCGACAGGGAAAAACAATCATCTACACAACTCATTATATGGAAGAAGCAGAGCGGCTGTGCGACAGAGTTGGAATAATCGATAAAGGGAAGCTGCTTGCCCAAGGTACAATTCAGGAGTTGGTCAAAGAGCATGGTGCTGAAGACAGGGTGTTTGCAACTGTCGGTAACACTGAACAGGAATTAACCAGTGAAAATCATATTGCTGAATTAGCACAACTTCAATCCGATGGACAGCTTGAACATTTTAGAACTGAGCGCGCCAATCTTGAGCAGGTATTTTTGAATCTGACCGGTAGAAAGTTGAGGGACTAATGCGAGTAATCATTGCAATTGCACTTAAGGATCTCAAACTTTTATTCCAGGACAAGTCCGGTTCATTCTTTGTTTTTGGCTTTCCGCTACTGATGGCAGTTTTCTTCGGTTTCATTTTTGCTGGTGGCGATGGGGAAGTCAACCCCATGAAGCTTATGGTAGCAGATGCCGATTCTACAACTGCATCAATTGAATTTGTTGAACAACTCACAAAATCAGGAGCAGTAAGGGTAGTTGTTGCTTCTGAAGAGAAGGCAATGAGCACAGTAAGGCGAGGCAAGGCAACGGCTTATCTGATAATTCCAGAAGGCTTTGCAGCCAATAAAATGGGGATGTTCAGTGGTAATCCACCAGAAATTATGGTCGGAATTGATCCATCTCGAAAAGCTGAGGCCGGGATGTTGATTGGTATGCTGCAAAAAGCCGGTTTTGCTGGATTACAAGGTATGTTTGGTGGCGGTAGCTCAGGCAAGAGTATGACTCCGGTTGCAATCGATGTTCAGGATGTTTCAGTTAACAGAACTGGTCCGAAGAATGCTTTTGATATCACATTTCCACAGTCAATTGTCTGGCTTTTGATAGGAACTGCAACAGCTTTTGGAGTATCTCTTGTAACTGAAAAGACACGCGGCACACTATTCAGACTGCAGGCTGCACCAATAAAGCCGGGTTCAATTATTGCAGGTAAAGCTTTGGCTTCATTTATATCCACAATTTCAGGTGCAGCAGTATTGACTCTCATTTTTGTAAACGTTTTTAACGTGACAATTAATTCCTGGCCATTTGTTGCTCTGGCATTTATTTCTGCTGCGATTTGTACTTCCGGAGTAGTAGTTCTGATTGCTGTAATGGGAAAAACCGAAGCATCGGCAGGAGGAATTGGCTGGGCTGTGATGTTGTTTATGGCAATGACTGGCGGTGGTATGGTTCCGCTGATTGCTATGCCGTCCTGGATGCAGACTTTGGGAAGTGTCAGTTTTATAAAATGGGCAGTACTAGCTGTTGAGGGTGGCTCATGGCGTGGATTCTCATTGGCAGAGATGATGTTGCCGTGTGGAATTATGATCAGTATTGGTGTACTAAGTGGAATTATCGGTACAGCGGTTTTCAGAAAAAACTATTTGTAGAGCGATCGTCCTAAATGAAATTTCTGCAGTATTGCACCTGCGGCTCTGGCATCGTCCACTGCCCGGTGCATCTGCAGTTCCTGCCCAATTTCCAGTTTCTCTAAAATCGATTGCAGGTTCATGCCTGAAGTTCGATGGTGTTCCTGAGCCATTAACGCTACAGCTACGCCTCGTATATCGTAGGCGCCACCAGCAATGTGCTTGCGAAAATCGAGGTTGAAAGCATCACATTCACGTCTCAGTAACGGTATGTCATAGTAAGCACCAAAAGCAGCGATGATTGCTTTATTGCGAGGGCCGTACCAATCGAAAAAACGGTTCATCACGACATCAAAAGTATCTTTATCTTCAACATCTTCTGGAGTTATTGCAGTCAGGCCGGCAATAAATGGTGTGATTGGATATTCGTGCGGTTTGACCAATTCGCTGAAACTGTCAACCTCTTCAAGGCTTTTACGGTCGAGTCTGATAGCACCAATTTCGATGATATTGCTGCGTTCAATGCGGTTGTCGCCCTCGTCTGATTCAGGGCAGGTGGCTTCAAGGTCGATGATTACTATGTCAGTACTGTAGCGCATGTTGCTCCAACTATCACTTACCGAGTTTTTCCAGCTCGCTTTTCAGTTTATCGAGTCTGGACATAAATTCGTCTTTTTGATTTGAAACAGCATTGCTGATATTTTCGCGGTAGTGGCTGATACCACTTCCAAGATTGGCGATAATAGTTTGTGTAGATTTTGGCGCAGATTCAATCAGGCCTTGCTTGTGTCTTTCAACTTCAGTACGGAGGCGGTCCAAATGCAGTGACAGTTCTTTGAGGAACATGTGAGGTCTGTCATTGTTGATTGGCAACTGGATTCTGCCATAAATATGGTCAACCATCTCACGAAGTTTGGCGACTTTAGAAAAATATACAGTGTTTGGACCACAGCAAACTGCAGTGCTTGCAGTTGGGTCAATACCTTTTGGAACAGTGACAGAACCAGCAAGGTCATGGCAGATGCATGCTTTGTCTTTAATAATCTGTTCTTCAAATTTGCGTTGTGAATCGGTTAATTCTGCATCATCAAGTTCGATAAGTTTTTTGCGCTGATACACACGGCTTGCAGTACAAATAGGATTTTTTGAAAACTCTGTATTGTTAACCAGAAAACCTTTTGGGCAACCTGAGCCAGGTTTTCCAGAATCAATCAGTTCAAGCCTGTTCAATTCACTTTCAGAAGTTTTCAAACTCCAGAAAGGAACTCCAAGAGGGGATGCGCCACTCAAGTGGACATCGTTTTCAGTTGCAACCTGAAGTCTGTCCAGATGTGACTGGTCAATATTGATTGCTTCAGGTACGAGCAAAAATGGAGAGCCCCAGCCCATGCCATCGACATCATATTTCTGTTCCAGCAGTTCATTCTCTTCAGCTGTGCCGATACCACCCTGCACAGTCACACGAATTGACATTGGCTCTTCTGGAACATTGTGGCCCAGTTTTTCTATAGCCCCAGCCCAAATGGCTTGAAGTTGTTCTGCCAGTTTTTCTTTTTCAGAATGGAATTGCTCAAGTACCGGCCCAAGCAAAGTGCCGTTGCCACCAAAAGCGTGACCGCCACAGTTCAAACCGGATTCAATTCTGAATTCGCTGACCCACAAGCCTTGTCTGGCCAGAAGTTTTCCCTGTATTAAAGCTGAACGATAGTCACTGACTTTCAGGACAATACGTTTACAGATCTCTCCAGATTCATCGGGAAAGAAATCACTAAATTCTGCAATGTAGGAGTAAAGTTTTCTGTTCATACCAGCAGACAGAACCAGAGAGCTGCAAACTTTGCTTTGTGCATAACCACGAAGGGCACTCATTGCATCAGAAAATTGTTCTGAAATCTCACCGTGTACTTTACGGGCTCGATCAAGCTTGGTCATGATATTTACATCAATTCCACCAACCTGAATTCTATCTTTCAGCAGGTTTTGCAATCTGTTTCTTTCAACCGGATCCAGAGTGACCTGCATTTTATCATACATTGTGCGTAGAGGAGAATCGGGGAGCATTTCAAAATACTTGGAAAGGTCATTTCCTTTTTCAAATATTGAATTGCGCAGATCAGAAATCTGTTTCTCAATTAATTCATTCATCAGGTTGAGATAGGAAGTGATGCGCCTGGCCCTGCTGTCGTCTTCTCTTTTATCTATAGCTTCAAACGGAGTGTTACTTTCCATGCTGATTCTTTGGCGCATTTGTTCAATCAGAACATCATCCACAAGCGACACCACTGAGCTGATGCCATATCTGGCAACTTTCAGAGGTGTATCGATTGTAAAGCCAGTTCCCATCACAGGGATGTAGAACTTGTGTACTGAGTGCGTCAAGGGGTGGTTCATTCCAACTCCATTTTAGAGACTTTAAGATTGAATTAAGGTAACATAAGTCCAGTTTTGTGCAAGGGGGACTGTAATAAAGGCTGAATACCAAGTGAATTCAATTGACGCCCAAAATTGCTATGCTACACTTTAAGTATAAGTAAAATCATCAGGAAAGGTTCCGAATTGCCCAGCCCAGGTTACTTCAATCACCCTCGTTATGAGCTTGTCTGTTACTTGCCTGCAGGAGCAGAGCGAGTGTTGGATATTGGGTGTGGAGAAGGTACATTCTCTGTCGGCCTGACAGAAAAGCAGGAATTGGAAACCTGGGGTATAGAGATTGATGAGGAATCAGCTTCTATTGCAGCCACAAGATTAGACCATGTGCTCTCAGGTGATGCCATTCTTCTGGCTGCCGAGCTTCCTAGATC
>JAAESD010000259.1 GCA_024229695.1 bacterium | reverse complement strand
TGCTTTGCAAGAGCTTGCTGCTCTGCACGAACCCCCATTTTAATCATCTTGTGCAACGCCAGTTGCCATGGCTTGTGGTGCAAGATAAACGGATCATTCTTCAAGGCATCTTTAGCGCGTTTTATATCCACTTCTTTCAGTGGGTGAGTAGGTAATTCATAGTCCTCAATATCTTGAGGAGTTATTCCAAGGAAGCTGGCTTGCGGTACACAGAAATATTGATTCAAGTGAGCAGCAGAGCCCGATCCCACTTTCAGTGTTCTGTAAATATTGGTAAACCCGTAAGGGTCACCATCGACAAATACATGCACCGGGATATTCATGTCATCTGAAAGTCGACGCACAAATCGACGACACGCTCTGGTTGGAACACCACCAAGTGAGACCAAAATACAGTTCGCAGTTTTCCAGTAATTATGTTTTACAAGTCGCTGGAACATACCGGCGGTTTCAATGCAAAGAATAAAATCTGCATCGGTTTCAAACTTGAGTTGTTCAACTGAGATTGGGACCGAATAAGCGCCAGAACCAAATTTTGTGCAATCGATGCGTAGCTCATCTCCAGAGTCACGATCATAATCAATGACAACCAGTTTTCCTGCTACATCGCCACCTTTTTCTTCAGGTACAAACCCAAGCTGTTCGCGATTAACTGAGAAAAATGCCTCAACATCTTCCATTACAGTATCACTCTCAGGTTGTTCTTTGAAACGAGCATCGCCCCAGTTTTTACTTACATAGTAAGCTTCACGTTTGGTAGCCATGTCATCGGTTACAACAAGTTCCTGTGATAGAGAAATCATTTTCAAGGTTTGGGCAAAAGTTTTGACGGTATTTACCGTCAAGGCTCTTTCCTTCTTTTTGCCCTTAAGTTTGAAGTACCCGATTTTCGGGTCATAGTTCACATTAGATAAGCTTCGCAATGGAAACTTCATGGAAGGCTTGCTGCCCTTGAGAATGTGACTCTTTATTACACCGGCTTCTTTTTGCATCAACTTGATTAGCGTAGAGCCGCTGACTGGCTTAACTGTCTTTTTCTTACCAACAGTTTTTTTAACCGCCGCCGCTTTTTTCTTTGGTGCAAAATTCAGCTCTTGTTGCTTCTCGGTTTTTTTCTTTGCGGACACTATTTTTATCCTTCTCTACAGGCTGTAAAGTTCAGTGTATTTTGATTCCAGGTAATTAACAAATGAGTCAATTGCCAGTGGGCTTCCAGTTGCTCGCTCACATAATTCACCAGCACTATATCGGCGACCGTGTTGATGAATGTTTTCTCGCATCCAATGCAACAGTGGCAGTAATTCGCCGCGCTCAATCTGGCTGTTCAGTTCAGGCAAAGCTCTTTCAGCTGCACTCATGAATTGAGCGGAGTAGAGATTGCCCAAGGTGTAAGTCGGGAAATATCCAAATGCTCCGGCACTCCAGTGAATATCCTGAAGCACTCCCTGGCTGTTATCAGCTGGAGTGATTCCAAGGTATTTTCTCATCGATTCATTCCATTGCTCAGGCAAATCATTTACATCGATATCGCCCTGTATCAGAGCCCTTTCGAGCTCCATTCGCAGGATGATGTGCAAGTTGTAAGTCACCTCATCAGCTTCAATTCTGATTGGCGATTGTTTTACAACATTTACTGCTCTATACAAATCTTCTGCCGATGTATTTTCAAACTGAGAAGGGAAGAGGCCAGAAAGTTCTTTGTGCAAATGGACTGAAAAAGGCTTGCTTCGCCCAACCATATTTTCCCAAAGCCTGGATTGAGATTCGTGAATACCCAGACTTACTGATTCGCTTAATGGAGTACCCATCAATTCCGATGGAAGTCCTTGTTCATAAAGACCATGCCCACCCTCATGGATAGCTGCATAAAGTGCCGCACCAAGGTTGTCACGATGATAAGCAACGGTTAATCGGACATCAGTATTACAACCAATTTCAGCAGTAAAAGGATGAGCGGAGCTATCTAATCTGCCACCAGAGAAATCAAAACCGATACATTCCAGCAAATCAATGCACATTGTTTGTTGCAATGCTGGCTCAAAATTTCCCTGTAAAAGTTTATCATAATCTACAGAACCTTTAGCTCTGATTTTGTCCAGCAAAGGAACAAGTTTATCTCTCAGGCTACTAAATTGCTCAACAAGGTTAGAGGTTGATTCACCAGGCTCATATTCAGTAAGCAGTGCATCATACGGCTCTTCATCATAACCAATTGCTTCAGCCTGTTGTTTTCTCAACTCTACAATTTTTTGCAAGTCAGGAGCAAATAGCGACCAGTTGTTTTCCTGTCTTGCCTGAACCCACGTTTGGTTGGCAGCGGTTGTGGCCATGGCCAACTCTTCTACAAGTTTGCGAGGGACTTTTACTGCTCTATCGCGATCTCTTTTTGTTTCCCTGACAGCAACAGCCTGGTCAAAACTCAATTCCTGATCAGTTAATCTTTCAAGTAATTCACCAAAATCAGGGCTGGTCATCATCTCATGAACAAGTCCGGAAAGTACAGCGTTGCAACGCGATCTGCAGAGGACAGCTCTACTCGGCATCATGGTTTCCTGATCCCAGTTCAACAGTCCAAGCGCCGATGTCAGGCCATGAACATCGTTGATTTTTTCCAGATACTTTTCAAAGTCTGACATAGCTACAACTTTCTGCTTCGCTCCAGAGTATCGGTCAGAGTTGCAATTATTTCTTCTTTTTCACTTTCTTCCAGAGCCAGAATTTCCTGCAAAGCAATTCCAATGTGAGGAATATACTTCTGGATATAGCTCTGTTTTTTCAACGCATCTTTTTCGCGAACACGCCTGCGGATATATCGTTGCAAATGCCTGCCGGCTTCCTGCAATGCAAGCTTGATCTCTTTTATAATCTCTGGGTAATGGGCAACAGCTTCTTTACTTTCAGAAGTAAATGGAACCCATACTGATGACATGTGAACAAAAATAATCAGCGGTCCTGTTGGTAATGCACCACGACTTTGCTGCATTCCATAACTTCGCCAGTTATTGCTCAAAACAGACTTGTGTACTGCACAAGCTGAAGCCTGATATAGCAGCGGTACACGATTCGCAAATCGTAAAACCTGTGCAAGTTTGTCAGCAGGAATATCTCCACCGTAAGCAAGCCCAACTTCAATCTGGAATGGGTTGCCTCGGTAAACAGAAGGTGGCCTGGAAACCGATGTATAGAAATCAGCTTCAAATCGTTGTTTTAAACCAGCAAGTACCAATTCTTCACCAATGGGTGCCAGGCAGTCAGTAGGAGGGTTTGGAATCTTGGTGGAGTTGATTGCATCCATAAGGTTTTTGACATCAACTTGTTCCATATGTCGAGTTGATTTTTTGGGAGTAAAACCGGCTGTTTCAACAACTGTTGCACAAGCTTTAGGCCCAACTTTACAAAACTCTTTGCGTAAAAAACCACTGATGTTGCGTTGCTTTGTATCTTTCAGCATTCGCATCAGAATACCAAGCTCAACTCCGTAGGGGTGAGGCTTGATTTCTTTTGCCTGGATTGGCAGCTCAGCTGCAGCGCGAGAGTAAATCATCTCATCGCCACGTGGATTACGATATGTCAGTCTGATGTGAGGGTTTGCAACCGCAGTCTGTTCCAGGTAGGTGTCAACTGAGTGCTGGCCTCGTTTATAGGAACCGGTCAATTCGATTTCAACTCTGGTTCCATGAACTGGCTCCCAGTTTACCTCTTCATCTTTTTTAATAACTGGTTCGTTCTTTTTCATGTCGAGCATCAATTCAAATCGATGCCCAATATCCTGATCCTGTGTCCGGCTATAAATCACCACAGGTTTTCCGGTAGTCAACTGCCCATACATTCCTGCAGCTGAAATTCCGATACCCTGCTGACCTCTACTCTGTTTCAGGCTGTGAAACTTTGAGCCATACAGCAGTTTTCCAAAAATCTTTGGAATCTGTTCTCTGACAATACCTGGTCCGTTATCCTGAACTACAACTCGATATTGTTCTTCTTTGCCCGGTGCAACTGCACCTTTCTTTTTGGGCTTTTCATCTTCGGGTTCAAGAGTGAGAGTCTTATCACCATTTCCATTTTTCTTAACTTCAACTGGTATTATTTCGATAAGAATATCAGGCAGAATTCCAGCCTCTTCACAAGCATCAAGAGAGTTGTCAACCGCTTCTTTAATTGTTGTTAACAGTGCTTTGGCAGGTGAATCAAAACCCAGTAGATGGCGATTTTTTGTGAAGAACTCACTGATCGATATCTCGCGTTGTTTTTTAGCCATTGATTGTGCAGTGGCTCTCTTAGGTGCATTCTTTACAGTGGCGGGCATCCGGCTCCGTCCCTTCATCCCGGTGTTTTTATGTTATTTTGAATGAGGGTCAACCTTACTTCAGTAATAGCTCTGGTGCAAGTGGTATTAACGAAATCTCGATTTCATTGCCCCCCACGATGATTGAATCGCGGGCAATTCGATGCCTTCACAAGTAATACCCAAACTGAAACTTCCGCCGAAGGAATCTTCAATGGGCATAAATGAATCAATACCGATATAAACAGTTGTTGTCGAACCTGTTTCGTTCTTCCAGGTCAGCTCTTCAGGTTCTTCAATCGTGCCCTGATCTGCAAATGCGATACATTCAGCATCAGGTCCACAGTCATCGAACAACCAGATGGCACCATCAAAAAACAGCTGTGTCAGTGAAATCTCAACAGTGGCAGTATCAGGAAGAACTACTGAGAACCACTGCTCACCACCACGTTCCAGGAAGGTATTGCAGTCAGCTGTTTCAATCAGATTCGGCTGTTCAAACAGATTGCTGTCAACAATCGTCTCGATGGGGCTGCATTCAATCGGAGTTGCCGAGTCACAAGCTTCCTGCAGAAGATAGGCAGGCATTGTTTCCAGAGTAACCGAGAATGCCCCCGATTCTCCAAGATATCCATCAACAATCAGATAATAAGTGCCAGAATCAATCTCAGCCGAGAACTCCGAGCTTGCCATGCCGATACATAAATCCGGGTCGCAATCAGAAAGCAGTATAAGATCAAGGTCAGGTTCGCTGAAGAGAGTTGCGTGTAAAATTATGGGCTGATCTACTTCCAGTTCATAGATAATTTCTCCACCGGATTCATCCCATTCTTCACAGGAGTAGCTGTTGCAGCTGTCGGGAATGCCCTCTGTGCTGCCATCCAGAGTTACTTCTGACCAAATCGACAGTTCAACCATAACTGCCGAGTTACAATCCAGATTACGGATAATATTTTCAGGACTGCCACTGCGCATCAAATCTTCATCACCAACAGCAAAGAAGTTGTCAGCATAAACTCCGCTAGCAATGATTGACAGAGTGGCTATTAATAAAGCAGTATACACTTTGTTGGATCTGTTGAATTGGTTACTATTCATAACTGACCTTTGATTCACGGTGAAGACACAAACAGGCTGATAACATACATCATTCAGCTTGATGTTACAATTCCAAGAATGGAACAACGATGACAGAAAAAATGCCGGAGTTTATCATAATTGGTGCAGCCAAATCAGGCACTACTGCATTGTATGAATACCTTGTAGAACATCCCGATGTTTTTATGAGCCCAATTAAAGAGATAAACTTTTTTGCATGGGACTCCAGCGGTGTAAAATCAATATTTGGCAATAAGCCAAATAATTACTTTCCCGTAAAATCGATTTCAAAATATCAGGGGATTTTTGCCAAAGCAAAAGCTGGTAAAGTTTGCGGTGAAGCATCTCCACTCTATCTGGAGAGTGCTACAGCAGCGAAGAAGATTCATGAGGCAATTCCCAATGCAAAGATTATCGTAATTTTACGTAATCCTGCAGACAGGGCTTTTTCAGATTATTGTATGCAGATTCGACACAGCTATACGGAAAAATCAGTAGAAGAAGGCCTTGCCCCGGATTCACACTCTGTTCAGGGTGGCAATTATTACACAATGTTGAAACAGTATTATGACATTTTTCCATCGGAAAATATTCTGGTACTCAAGTTTGAAGACCTGAAAAATAATCCTGGAAAACAGGCTCAAAAACTGTTTGGTTTTATTGGAGTTAATGACACGTTTCTGCCAGATTTTGATAAGAGACATAACACTGGCGGATATCCAAGGAACATGTTTATCAATAAAATCCTGGCAGTGGCTTCTCGTCGTGAAACGATGAAGTGGTTGACTCCCAACTGGTTAGTTCAATTTATAAAGCGTCGAAGAGAAGGAAACTGGGCAGATCTACCTGAATTTCCTCCCGAATTACGGTTTCAATTGGTTGATAGCTATAAAGATGAGGTTGTTAAGTTGAGCCAGCTTAGTGGCTTGAACTTTGAAGAGTGGGAGAAATAGGTCTCAAGGAGCAGCTAATTTTGCCGAAGTTCAGTAGGGCACAAGAAGTTACACTCATTTATATACTCAGGAGCTTGATGTGAGTAAACGTATTGCAATGGTTGCATACACTCATTACCAGACAGACCCTCGCTGCAGGCGTGAGGCGGAGCTTTGTGCTGAAAACAACTGGCAAGTCGATTTCTATGCCCTAAAAACAACTGAACAGGGCTCAAAACTGGAAAAATCCGGTGTGAATGTGATTGAAGCAGGGATGGACAGGTATCGAGGAGACTCACCTGTTAAATACATTCTAAGTTACATTGAGTTTCTTCTTCGGGTTTCATACACAATTTTATTCAACCACATGAAAAACAAATATCAGGTTATTCATGTCAATACAATGCCTGACTTTATGGTATTTACTGCATTTATTCCGAAATTTATTTTCGGAGCCAAAGTAATTCTGGATGTTCACGATGTGATGCCGGAAATCTACATGACAAAATTCAAACTTGGACCAAATCACTGGAAAATCAGGCTAATCAGGTTCATCGAAGTATTTTCTGCCAAAGTTGCAGATGCGGTCTTAGCCGCAGAACATCCCAAAGGTGAATTGCTTGTTGAGCATGGTGTGCCTGAGGACAAAGTTTCCGTATTACTCAATCTTCCGGATGATTCAATATTTCCGATGAATAAAGAGAAACCAGTAGATCTACCTGAAAGTCCAGAAGATGAATTCAAGTTGATTTATCATGGGACACTTGCACATCGACTTGGACTTGATCTGGCTGTAGCTGCAATGCCGGCAGTACTGGCAGAATACCCTGGGGCAACATTACGAATAATTGGCGATGGCGATCATTTGCCTGAACTTCATAATATGGTAGATGAGCTTGGGCTTAATGAATCGGTTACATTTTCCGATGCATTTCTACCTTTGGAAACAATTCTCCCAGAACTTCAAGCTGCACATCTTGCTGTCATACCAACTCGACACGAGATAAGCACAGACTATATGCTACCGACCAAGCTGATAGAATATTTACGGCTTGGTATTCCGGCTTTAGTTACACCAACCCGGACAGTTCGATATTATTTTGGGGACACAAGGCCAAATTATCTGGAAGAAACAACACCTGAAGCTGTTGCCAATTCAATAATCAAGGCCAGACAGGATTATGACAAAATAATGAGTGATACCTTGGTGATGCAGGACGATTTTTTCTCCAAATATGATTGGCCTGTTCACAAACAAAGTTATCTGGATCTGCTTGAGAAATTAGCTGGCAGGAAAAAGCAATAATGTTGGACTATTTACCGATGTTGACTAGAGCTGTTTTTTTCTGAGATAGTCATATTCAGAAACGTTTCCATCTAAAGAATCATCAATCCTTGACGAAAACAATCTTACCACACACAATTTGCATTAACCGTCTCGTCAATAATATTTTTGGAGGTACCTCTTTGATCTATACTGTATTGGGAATGCATAAATCAGGGACAACCCTGGTTTCACAAATTCTTCATCACTCTGGCATCCCCATGGATGATGCAATCGAGTCCTCTATTTCTTATGACAATGGTAACAAATACGAAAGACAATCTGTCCTCAAAGTCAATATGGATTTACTGAAGGAGCATCGTTTTACATATTTTTTTGGAAAAACACCCGAACAAATGGATACCGAAGGTATTTTCAGAAAGCGGGTTAATAACATTATCCAGAAGGCCGATGTCCAAGGCACAGACTGGGGTTTCAAAGATCCTCGGGTGGCTATAACATACCCCATTTGGAACTTCCACCTTCCTGAGCACAAAATAATTTATATTTTTCGTGATCAAACTGAAATCTGGCCTCGGTACAAGTACATAAAACCTTGGTACTTTTTTTACAATTTTAAACTCTGCTGGGTGCATCTCGAACGATGGTATGTTTATAATGCCAGTATTGTTAAGACACTTTTGGAAACTGACCAGGATTATTTGGTAATCAACTATGAGGACCTCATGACGACCGATGCTGAATTTGAACGAATTCAGGAGTTTTCTGGAAGAAAACTTGAAGATAAACGGAGACCAGATTTATATCGGAGTAAAAAACGGAAATCAGTTCATTTGTTTTTTGCGGAGAAAATGCTAAAGAGGAAATACGGAGTGACCTCAATTGAGTTCATGAATCAACTATTATCCCTCCGAATAGAAAACCTCACAATGGGGAGAAAATAATGAACACTTCTTGGCCTTTCCTGAAATATAATTTAAAAACCTGGAAGAATATTCTTTCCAGTACCTCACCGAAGATGGCTTATGTTGGCGGTTGGCTAGGGTATAAAAACCTTGGAGATGAAGCTCTTTATGCAGCCATGGTCAGGCTTTTTCAAAATCGCAGTCTAATCCCAATTCAAAATTACGGCTTCCCTTGGAGCCCACCCAAAACACATGTTCCAATTGATGAAGCAGTACTTGCAGGAGGGACTTTAATTAACGGTCTTCCTGGTTGGCACAGTATTGCCGATAAAGTTTTTCCAAAGTGCTCTATGAGCTTTGTTTTCGGATCTGGAGTTCAGGATCCTACACTCTGGAAAAATGTAAATGACTGGAGAGATACGCGCCAAGAATGGGCCCGAACTCTTCAACAATGCGACTATGTGGGTCTCCGAGGTCCACTTTCCGCTCAACTCATGGCGGAGTATAGTCCACAAAATTTTGATATAATTGGTGACCCCGTTTTAGTCTTTGCAAATGATTATATCAATGAGCCGTCGGTAGCAATTTCAGGCAAAGTCGGGTTGAATATTGGTCAATCCAGTGGAAACCAGTGGGGGTCAGAATCACAAATGGTAGATGAGATGGCTGCATTAGCTACAAACCTTCGTGAGTCTGGCTTAGAGGTACACTGGTATGTTATATGGCCTAAAGACATGGCTATTACTCTTAAAGCAGCCCAGAAAAGTGGGACTACAGAATATATCTATGAACATTATACTGACCATTTAAAGTTTATTAATGAAGTCCGAACTGTCAGCGTTTTTGTTGGAGTAAAGCTCCATGCTGTCGTTTTGGCAATATGCGGCATTGTTCCCTCAATCATGCTTGAATACCGGCCAAAATGTCGTGACTTTATGCTTTCAATAAACCAAGGTGATTTGTCATTCCGTACCGATGCCTTCAATGGTCTTGAAATTTCTACTATTGTGCAAGAAATGAATAGAGATAAAGAAGTCTGGACCTCTAGACTAAAAGTCGCCTTGGCGCCTGTTCTTTCTAAACAATTATTAAAGGCCAAAGAATTAGCTACAAAGAAAACAGTTTAGTTTTTCCAGGAGAAGTAGGAAAGTGAGCCACAAAAAGAAAATAATTTTTGTAAAATTTGGAAAATTCTCCCATACCAATGATGCGGTCCTCAATCTTCTAAATAAGAATTTCCCCCAATATGATATTATTGTATTCGATGTTGTTGATGCAATAAAGGACTTGAATTTTACTTTTTTGCAATTAAACATTCATGGAATTCTAGAGTATGGCTTTGATATTTTCTTAACTCGTAAAGATCTGAAGGTTTACCGTTGGAGAACTGCCTTTTTCTGTAAAACAGTAAAAAAATTAATGCAAAATAATTTCCCAAATCAAAATGAAATTGCATTCACCTTCCAGACTCAATCTCTATTTGATGCAAGCATTTCGGGAATACCTCATTTCCTGTATACTGACCACACTTTGCTTGCCAATCTTGAATATCCGGATATGGATATAAAAGAATTAGGGTTTTCCAAAAAATGGCGGGCTCTTGAAAAAACTTTTTATCTCAATTCAAATTGTGTTTTTACAATGAGCAATAACGTTTCCAGATCATTAACAGAGTATTACTCTGTGCCCATTGATAAAGTCAAGTGTGTTGGCGTTGGAGCCAATGCCTATGAAGGAATGTCTGAAGCAGATTTCCCTGAAAGAGACATTGAAACCTATAACGTCCAAACAATACTTTTTGTTGGGGTGTTATGGGAATTAAAAGGGGGGCCAGAACTCGTTAGTGCTTTCAAAATTGTCCGCAAACAATTTCCCGATGCAAAACTATTAATTGTTGGAACTTCCCCCGATGTCGATGAAACCAATATCGAGATTATCGGCAGAATTCCACTGGACCAAGTTGGAAGTTATTTTCAGAAATCGAGTATTTTCTGTATGCCATCGAAAGGTGATGCTTTTGGAATTGTCTTTCTAGAAGCTTACTTTAACCGTCTTCCAGTAATTGCCTTACAAATTGGGGCTGCGCCTGACGTCATACAACATGGCTCAACTGGGTTCATGGTCCAACCTGGTGACATTCAAGAGCTGGCAAACACCCTGATTGACCTTATTGGAGATCCTCACAGATGCAAACAATTTGGTGACAAAGGATTTTCAGAAAATCACCCTCGATATACGTGGAAAAATGTTGGAACATTGATAAGAGCAAGAATAGAAATGGAAATTATGTAGAATGTCTTTTGGGGGTCAATTTATCGAAAATAATAAATCCTACCCCGTAAACACCAAAAATAAATATGGTTTTTCCAATAGTAATAAGTAAAGCATACACAACTGTTTGCTGATTTCCAAGTAGCCCCCAAAGCCATGAGTCAATATTCAAAAGATAGGCTGCTCCAATACTTACTCCTCCCAAAGCATATGCTCGAAGTGTTATTTTAAAATAATATGAAATCTTCAACCCATTGCGATAGTTCATTAAAACCCAAAATGATAAAAACAAATGAATGTTGATTGCCACTGAAGATGAAATTGCCAGTCCCATTGTGCCCAAGGTCTTGACCAATAAGTAGTTTCCAACAATGTTTGTCACAATGTATTGTATGGCCAACCAGATTTTTTCTTTTAATTTTTGTAAAGAATGAAAAACTCTTGAAACTAAACTATTGATTACCATTGCCGGTAACCCCAACATATACATCGCCATTGTACCAGATGTCCGGACTGCTGCTGTATCGTCAAAAGCACCTCGTTGGAACAATATTTTTACAATTTCGGGGCTAGCCAAAAAGAGAACTGCACAGGCAGGAACAACTAGGTTGGTTACTTTAAATAAGTTTTCTCTTATGTAGGAATCGCACTCAGATATTGCACCTGCAGAAAATAATTCTGTCATCTTTGTAAACATTATAACTATCAGGCTCTGAGAAAAAATTTGAAGACCAAAATTTACTATTATCATTGAGTAGGTCAACGAGGAAATACTTCCAGTTTCTAGTCCGGTCGCAAACCATTTATCGACAAAAGTATTAAACATCAAGACTGTTTGAGTCAAAACAATCATCCAACTCAAACCGGCTAAAATTGAGATGGTGCCCCGTGGAATATAGAAAGGAACAAATTTCAAAGAGCCAGTGCGAAATGCCTGAAAGAGCACCAGAGGTGTCTGAATAGAATATGAAAGCGCAAAACCAACAGCCAATGAAAAAACATCAAGACGACCATGAAAAACCAAAACTGAAAAAATAATACAGAGTACATGAATTGCGGGTAAAGAAGCAGGAACTCGATAATTCTTATTTAAGTTAAGAATAGGCTTCAGAACACCGACAAAACTCATCAGAATTGCCGGAACCGCCATAAAACGTACAAATCGATATGCTGAAACCTGGGTTTCAAAAGGGAGTTTTGCCCCTACAAGACTAACTGCCACTTCACCATAAAAAATCAACCAGACAAGTAGAGTCAATACCGGCAAAAAGAAAACAGTAATTAGGAAGTTTTGGTATCCAGCCAGATGGTCTGGTGAAAGGCACTTCTTTTCTTTCAGAATTAGTGGAATTGCAACAGTTGAAAAAACCCTTGATACAGTTAGACCAAGAAAAGTCACCAGAAATAGCGCAAAATTGTAGGCATCAAAGTTACCTGAGGCTCCAAAATAACCTGCAATCAAAGCCTGTGAGAGCAAGCCTAATGGCTTTGTTGCAAAGGTAATCAACATTAACCGAAGAGTCTCGGTCTCAAAAATGGCTCTCTTGAATCTCATTGGCTCAATACCACTACCATAAAGATCATATCTGCCTCCAGTTTGCCAGACAATAAGGTTTGTACTGTTCTTCTTATGATGAAGAGTCCTGCAAGTCAATATAAACCTGTATTTAACGCTAAACTAACTCAAAATTTGGTCGATTATTATGGAGTGTTTTGACAAGATAACTGTTGACTAAATCTATCTTTAGATGTTCTTTAGCTAGAATAGCAGGGAAGTGCAACTGTCAAGGCAAGGAAGCCGGGGGTTGATTTAATGAGTGACATTCTTAATGCCAATCGCAATAGTGCTGGTGGCGATGATTTTGAGTACCAGTTAGCTACTGCGGGCAGCGGCGATTTATATCCAGTTCCATCAGGAAATGCCCTATTTGAAGTTGAGCGTATTGCTGGCGCATTGCTGGATTTACGCCGAGGTAGAGGTGGGCAGGTTATTACATTTGCTTCATCTGTTCATGGCGAGGGTTCCAGTTTTATATCGTATAACGTTGCCAGACATATTTCCTACATGCTCGGTCAAAAAGTTGCGTGGATTGATGCGAATTTCCGTTCGCCTCAAAACGGGCTGGTTGATGATGGTGTGAACCTCAGAGAACTATTAGTAGCTCCAGACACTTTCAATGATATTTCAACCGGTGGCGATCTAACACTTATCCCTCATGGGAACAGGCACGTAAGAACAACTGATTTACTTGAAAATGATAGTTATTCAGAGCTTCTAGCCCGTTTTCAGGACAAGTTTGCGATAACAATTCTTGACGCACCTCCTGTTTCAGAATCGATTGATGTTGGCAGATTGGCTTCTCCAACAATGGGTTTGGTTTTGGTAGTTGAAGCTCGTCGGTTAAAACATCAGGTAATCAGGTATGGTATTGAAAAGTTAAATAGCCAGGGCGTGAACGTCATTGGCACTGTAATAAACAAGATGATTTACGATGTACCTGCAGCAATTTATAATCGGCTGTAGCCATACGGAGGCAAAATAATGTTAGTAGTAGACACAAGAGTAAAACGGATTGCGTTGCTTGCGATAATTGCAGCTCTGTGTTTTTCTGTCATAGGTTGCTCATCAGGGCCCAAGGGATATAGAGCTCCCCAGCTGATTGAGTATAATGAAGCTGAGATTTCTGCCAGGGATGCTGCTAAATCTGCAAGGTACAGACTGCATCCTGGTGATGTTTTTGACATAGACTTCAAGTATATGCTCAATACAGACAAATTACATCTTTTACGGATTCTTCCTGATGGCACTGTAACATGTGCAGGTGTTGGCGAGGTTGTTGCCGCAGGCTACACAGTTGCAGAGTTAGATTCTATTCTGACAGAACTGTATGCCAAAGATTTCAGAGATGCTGAATTATCGATAATTCTAAAAGAGTTTGCTGCCAGTAAAGTTTATGTTTTTGGGGAAGTCCAAAACCCTGGCGAGTATGATCTGGAAACAATGGAAGAGGGACTGTTGCAGTCTCTGGCAATGGCTGGCGGTTTTGGTATACATGCGGATCGATCTGAAGTTGCATTAATCAGGCTTTCGGAAGAAGGATACATCTATCACAGCATAGATTTGTCGCATATAGAAGAAGCTTCTTCAATCAGTCCCCTGGCTTTGAGAGTAAGGCCCAATGATATTATCTACGTACCGCGCTCCAGAATTGGAGATATGTCGTACAAGATTCAACACATTCTCGAACCAATTATCTCAATCCAAAATTTGTTCTGGGATATATACGCAATTGCTAACATTGACAAGGTTGACCGAATTATTCGGTAAGAGGGGAATACTGTGAATACGGAAATTAATTCCAAGCTCGACGAGTCTAATTCAGAAACGCAAATAGGTCTCCGTGACATTATTGCTATTTTGATACGTCGTAGATATGTGGTTCTTGGTGTAGTTATCCCAATCGTATTGATGTCATTTTTTGGGGCAATGCGTTCTACGGATATTGCAATTGCCAATGCCAAGGTTATGATTGAGGGCAAGTCTATCGCCGACCCCAGATTTGGTCATAAAACAGTTGATTATGATGTTATGATGAGCTCTGCAAAACAGTTGGCTATCAGTATGCCTGTAGCTGAGCTTGCAGCTGACGCTATGTGGGATTCAACTTTGGTTCTTGAGCAAGAAGATCCAGAGTTTTTTGGATTTGCTAACAGGAAACAATTGAGAATTGAGTTGATGGACGGTATTGATGCCGGTCAAGTTGGTGAGTCAAATGTTCTGGAAATTGAATTTACTCATCTGAATTCTTTCTTTGCAGTGCTGGCGGTTGATGCAATGACGGATGCATATATTAATTTTAATATGAAAAACCAGCAGAACAGTCATGCTTTAGATTACTATACAGAGCAGATAAATGATCTTCAATCTGAAATAGACAGTTTGATGTCTATGCGTGCAGATATATTCACAGAAGCAGGGTATACAAATTTAAATTCCAATTCGACTGCAGGAATCGGGCATATAAAGAGTATGGAATACAAGTTCCTTACCACCAGGTCCAGTAGAGTTGGCCTGGAAACCAGAATTGAGAGCATTAAATCTGCAATAAAGAAAAATGATGAATTTGTGCCTGCTTTAACAGCAGGTGAAAATCAGACATTAATCGGCAATAGAAACGCTCTTGATTTGGCCAAGATTAAGCTTGCTGAGATTAGAAGTTCATATACTGAAGAATCTGTTTGGGTGCAGCGGCAAATTGAGTTGGTGGCATTTGCCAAATCACAACTCATATTAGCGAGAGATGCATATATTCAGGATCTTGAAATTGAGTTGGATGGGATGTTGGAGATGGAAAAATCTCTTCAGTCAGCTGTGGTTTTTCAAAAAGCTGATCTTATTGGTTATCCGGAAGTCGAGCGGCAGGTTTCTTCTCTTGATATGAGAATTAATACACAGAGAGATTTGTTGGAAACTCTGCAGATGAAACGGGGAGAGGTTCGACTCAGTGCTGAAAGTGATCTTAGAATCAGTAATATTACCAAGCTGGATAAACCAACTCTCGCTTCAAGTGTTGCAGGTGGACGCAAGTTCATCTATGTAGTTCTGGCTGGTATCCTTGGCCTTGCTTTAGGGCTGGTTGCAGCTATGTTCGTCGAGAATCAGGATCACAGAATTTATGATTCCAGACAGGCAGCAAAATTACTCGGACTGCCGGTTTTGGGATCTGTCAGCCAGATAAAAAAACTTAAAAAGTGAGTTTAAAAAACGATACAGACGTAACTTTAGAGTTGCAAATACTTGTTGAGAGGAACGTTTCTGTAGGCAGGATTGGTGGTGTCCGATATGTATAATGAAGACAAACAACATATTGGAAAACCCAATCGGAACGCATTTGGATGGAACTTGTTCTCCCCATCAGTTATAGGGCTT
>JAAESD010000258.1 GCA_024229695.1 bacterium | reverse complement strand
TTGGTTGCTTCGATTGATTATTCAACCAACTATGTAGTTCTTTTGCCGAAATTGACGTTGGCGTCGATTGATTCATAAACGAATGGTTGACTCAGAGCCTAATTATGGTCGCAAGTCGATCAATTACGCGCAGCTCTGGGCACGTGATCGTTTATAGGGTCAGCCCACTGCTCTGGACTCTGCTCTGGACTCTGCTCTGGACTCTGCTCTGGAGTCTTCCCTAGAGAGCATCCACCAGACAGTCAAGCTTGAATCAATCCTTCTTGGCGCGTCAAAGACCAGACAGCAGCATTTCAACTCCAATAGAGCCTGCTTGCCAGACGTGGAATCAGAGAAGAAGGGCTGGGAGCTCGGCTCAATGGATTCAACAAACCATGGAGTAAGTCCATTCACCAACAGGGGTCAACTGGTACTTCCACATTGATAGGCATGGAATCTTTTGCAGACACAGATGAGATGCAGGCCCGTAAGGGCTCACCATTGATATCAATTTCACATGACCCACATGTGCCGCGAAGACATCCTGTGGGGATTGCAAAGCCTGCATGAGCAGCCGCCTGAAGCCAATCGGTACCAACAGGAACATCAGTGGATTTGCCATTGGGCCAATAAATTTGAACGAAGCCAGAACTCATCGATACAAAAAGCGAGGCACGAGCTGTAATAGCAATTGAATCAGCTGGTCTGCCCTAGCTGCAAAAGCTGTAATAAGTTACATGCATATCAAGCATCAATCAGCCAATGAAGCCATCAGGATTAGAGCTCAATGTCCTCGGTTTTCCTCTTGAGGTTTGCAGTTGTGAGCCGATGACAGGTTGGCATCGCGACGGGAGCTGTCGAAGTGACGCATCAGATGTTGGTCAACATACGATTTGCTGCGTAATCAATGATCAATTCCTTACTTATAGCAAGGCTCAAGGCAATGATCTTTCAACACCTATGCCTGAGTTTGGATTTGCGGGCTTAAACTCAGGTGATCACTGGTGTGTATGTGCCGCCCGCTGGAGACAAGCCTATGACGATG
>JAAESD010000257.1 GCA_024229695.1 bacterium | reverse complement strand
CAACGATTGGATCAACGGATTGATCATCGGATGTATTTTGCTGATCTTCAAGCAGCGAACTAGCTGTTGGCGCTATTAAATCCGCTTGAGGCTTAACTTCTTCTGCCAAAGAATGCTCTTGTTCATATTCAGCAAATGACAAATCTTCTGCAAGATCATTTGGCATGATGGTCAGACCAGATCCCAAAAGTCGTCCGAGACTTTGGTGCAGCAAAGGCTGCGAAAACAAAACATTTCCCACACCTTCTGCACCCAAAGGCCGAATCACTTCTACAGGAAGATCTAATGCAGAGCTGAGCAATTCGGCGATCTTAGGATGGGCACTATTAACACCAGTAAGATAGACACTTTTACAAGTAAATGAAGAGACTTTCTCAGCAAAATCCTTGATAAAGCTACGCAGCTCACCAATTAAAACCCTCAGATCGAGTTCAGAAATAGGCAGGTATTTATCATTCGCCAATGTGATCGCCTCAGCCGAGCAATAATCCCCAATCGAAGGATCAACTACAATCTGACTATTAGCAACATCTGGCTCTGGGAACTCACGAACAGCCGCCAATCTCAACAAAGCAACTGGCCCTGAAGCTGCAACAACAGTTAGATGAGTGCATTCCGGCAGCAATTCCAAAACCAAGTAGATTTCAGTTGGCTTCAGCGAATCAATTCCGCCTGCTATTAGACGTAGCTGAGAAATAAAGCCAAGCTCAATTGTTTGCAATTCCAATTCTGCCGCCTCAAGAGTTTCCAACATCTGGTCAACTAATTTCTGCGGAACACTCATCAAAAGATAAGGCTTTGTATTGCCTCCATTACTGCTAAATAAAGGCAAGTCGATCGGCAGGATATCGAAATCTGTTTGCTGCAAAGGGATAGGAATCTGCAGGCCACAATTAGGATCTTTGACATAATCCCATGCTTGTTGGCTAGACAATTCCGCCGGCATATCAATCCATTTTGTGAATGCAGCTTCAGGAGGCAGAACAACAATCGTGCGATGAGCATGAATCTTTTCTTCTTTACAGATTGACTGAATCAAAGCTGCCATCTTTTCCGGTTCGCTAGGAACTCCTCGTTCGATCGCCTTGGCCGGCAAAGCT
>JAAESD010000256.1 GCA_024229695.1 bacterium | reverse complement strand
TGACAAATTTGTTCAGTTTCTTCAGATTTAGTACCATTCTGAATGTACCATCTGTCTTAGGTCTCAAAAAGATTGGTGAAATGAAATCACCCTGTTCTTTAGAGTCAAGTTTGATAACTTTCTTTTTGATCAATGACTCAATTTCATTATCAACTGCAAGTTGGTTCTGAATTAAGGTATTAGTTGGAATACTTTCCATTTGGAAAGGTGTTTCATCAAATTCAATAGGTAACCCTGACACAATCTGCAGTATTTCGGGGTCCTTGGTGAGGCTTTCCCACAAAGGCAAGAAGGAGGAGATGCATCCACCTTCAAAATTAGTTTGTCTAGCCTCTAAATATTTTATTAAAACGTCAACTTGCTGTTCAAAATTACTTACTTGCAAGTTATTCAGTATTTCGTATTGGACTTCCATGGTTGTCGTGGTGAGTTGTTGCTCATCACCCTTCCTCCTTGTCCTCTGGAGGACTGATTCTTCCACATGTTCTGCCTCTGTGGATTGTGGTTCCGTTCCGGGTAGCCCTGGCCTAAAAAAGACTTCTTGCCTGACTGTTTGTACAGGTTCTGGCCATGAGAATGTTTAGAGGCGAAGTCTTTTTTGGTGGTTGTTTTGCTGATTTTGTTAGAGGCTGTTATATCATTAACTCTCTGTTGCAAATCCTCTTCATCCCCAAAGAGAAACTCTGTCACAGGGACTTGTGGCGAACAGAGGGAAACATAATCCTCACTCAATGACAGACGTATGTTATCTCGTCTGAGTTGTGCAAGGTCCGCACTTGCGTGACCCAATAAAGCCAGTATGTCAGTATTAATTGTAATAAGATCACTGATTTTTGGCTGCACATTTTTTGCTCTGGCTTCCAGAAGCATAACAGTTGACTGGGCAATAGCCCTTCCCGCAGTTGCGAGTGTTTTTGTGGCTGGGAATATGTTAGGTCTCTGCTTTTGACCTCTCTGCCCAGTTTGGTCCAAATATTTTTGTTGACCCTTGGAGTTGCAAGTTTTTTGCAGTTCTCTGGCTTGAGATATTTCTCTAGCTTCTCTGTCAACTTATTTGGGGCCAGTTTATTGTGCCACCTCTTTTCAATAATCTCTGCCAGCTTGGCTGGTAGGGGTCCAGAAGTTTCTTCCTCCCCTTCAAGGTGTCTTGATATTTCATCAAGCAATGTGTCATCGGGCACGTTCTCTTCCTTTTCATCGGTGTTGGGCCTATCCAACAGTTGTTCACTGTCAGAGTCCTCTCCCGAGTCGGGAGTAGGATCACTTTCACCTGGTGTTGAGGCCGTTGCCTCTGAACACCTTTTTGGCTTTTTTGCAGCTTCTGCATGCCAAAGTTAGGCCTGTTAGGCCCTTCATGAAGGCGTT
>JAAESD010000255.1 GCA_024229695.1 bacterium | reverse complement strand
TGGGACACAAATGATGACTTCAAGCCAAACTACTTGCTGCACAACGACGGCGAAGATTCAGAAATCCCTGGCCTCTGGACATTCACTGATGTTTCACCAGACGATGGTCAAGGGATTGCCGATGGTGCAAGTACAAACGGTGTTGCCTGGGCTGACTATGACAACGATGGCGACCTTGATGTTTACTTTGCCACAATGACTGGTGGTAAGAATAAATTGTTCCGTAATGATGTTGCAAATGCAACTGGCAACAACTGGTTGCATGTTGACCTGGAACAACCAGATACTCGCAATCTACGTGGTGTTGGATCTATGATTAGAATTGTAACTGCGAACGGTAATCAGATGCGTTACACAAATACTGGAAGCGGTTTCCTGACACAGCACTCACTGACTGCCGAGTTCGGTCTTGGTACAGTCAGTATTGTAGATACTTTGGAGATAACATGGCCGGACGGCATGGTTCAGGCTTATGTTGGAATCGGTGTAAACCAGAAGTTTGTATCCCAATATAATGCAAACCAGGTTGCTGTTGATAATATTCCAAGTAGAACCAAGCTGGGTAACAACTATCCTAACCCGTTCAATCCTATGACAACAATCAGCTTCACTTTGCCTGAACGTCAGCAGGTTACTGTGGCAGTTTATGCAATCGATGGCTCACTTGTCCGCACTCTGGTTGATGGTGTTATGGACGGCGGCCCACACCTTGTGCAATTCAACGGTCGTGATAATAGCGGCGCTAAAATTGCCAGTGGAGCATATTTGTATCGGATGAAAACTGCCGATAAAACTACTGTCCGACGTATGATGCTTGTCAGGTAGCTTGACCACACTGTTGCTTCTGCTCATCTTTACTGAAGATCAATTGATTTTCAGTAAAGGGGCAGAAGTTGCTAATTAAAGAACTTTCAAAATCTGATAGAAAATGGGTAAGTGATCGGACGGAACTGTTATTTGGTGGCGACTTTGTTGTCAGCAGAGAAGCAGTGCACAATCCGGCAACTTTGCCTGGATTTGTTGTGTCTGAAGGCCCTGATCGTATCGGTATTTCTACATATAATATTGTTGAAGACTCCTGTGAACTTGTTACAATAGATTCTCTCTGCCAATGGCAGGGTGTTGGCTCGGCTTTGCTGGAAGCAGTTGAAGCAGCAGCCAGAGAAGCTGGTTGTAAAACTATCTGGTCGATAACTTCTAATGACAATCTTGATGTACTTCGCTTTCTGCAGAGACGCGGTTTCTGTATCAAGGAAGTCAGAGTTGGTATTGCTGCTCAGATTAGAATGATGAAGCCAGGTATGCAGGAAATTGGTCATTATGATATTCCTGTACGTGATGAAATTGAGCTTTC
>JAAESD010000254.1 GCA_024229695.1 bacterium | reverse complement strand
CCGTGCTTGGTGCAATATGCAACAGCAGTTAGCTTCATGTTTTTTGCAGGAACGATATTAAAAGTCACTTCAGCGTGACCCTTTTTATCCTGACCACCAAGTGTGCCACTTACAAAGTTGGCTTCACCAACCAAGGTTTCCTTGTTGTAAAGTTGAACTGACTTGATGTAGTGATCCAGGTCATCTGGATGATTGTACTCATTACCAACTTTTACAGTTACTGCAAAAGGCTCACCGGCAGTTGCACTATCCGCGCAAGTGATAAATGGTGAGTGACGGTCGATGTAATCTTTTTTTGCTTCGCGTTCTACTGTGTCGATATCTACATATCGATTAATTTTAGGCATTTTGCCCTCCTGTTACTTTAGTTTTCCTTCAAGGAAAAATACTTCAAAAACTTTTTCGTGGAAAATTGGTCCATGACCAAAGTACCCGTCTTCACCGAACAGTTCGCCGTGGTCTGACATGACCATGAAATGAGTGTTTTCAGGACACTTCTCCATGAACTCGCCAACAACCTTGTCCAGATGTTCTACGCAGACAATCTGCTTGTCGTAAAACGATTTGAACTGTTGTGGAGTGAAAAACTCGTCCTGCTTTTTATCTTCCAGAAACTCCGATGGATTTTTCAGGAAGTCGTCAAGGTGTTTGAACACACCATGAACACCGGAGATGTGAGGCAGATCCTCACCAGTCTCACCAGGCAGCAGGTACGGGTAATGGGTTTCGCCTGTATTTATAAAAAAGAACGATGGTTGATCGTCACGGAATTGCAGCTTATTAAAGATCTCACGCAAGTCATTGTGACTTGGAGCGAGCTCATATTTGTCGAAGTTTGCCGACATATTGGTCATCGGGTTAAGTACTGGAAGGCTGACCCAACCTTCAGTCCAGTAGCCTTGTTCTTTCAGAAAATGTGGCAGTGATAACTGTGGCACAAACTTTCCAAATTCAACTTCAGGCAGATTAATTCTGTCACCCCAGGCAGCAAATTCTTCACGATAGACATTGCTCGCAAAAACGCCTTTGGGGCTGTTGTGAGGTACCATGCCCATCAGGAATGTGTAGTGGCTTGGACTGGTCCAGCTTGCGTAGCTGTACCGTTTTTCAGCAACACCAATCCGGTCAAGGTTGGGAGTATTGGCTGCCATGTATGCATCGAATCTACAGCTGTCAAAAACAATAAAAACGATGTTATTCATCTTGTCATTATTGCCAAACAGGTTTTTAGCCTTGTCAATCAAGCCTGCCATTAAGTGCCTTTCTAAAGTACTTTTTCAATCTCGTCAGTTAGTTCCTGCTGACTCTTAACACCAATCATGGTGGAAACAGCTTCGCCATCTTTG
>JAAESD010000253.1 GCA_024229695.1 bacterium | reverse complement strand
TGTAATGATAAACAACAATCTACGAAATGAAGATGGCAATGAAGAATGAGGTGCCGCCTCAAACTTCATGTGATTAGACACAGTGTATCCATTGTGGAAGAGCAACTTGAGTTGCACGCTGGGATGTTCGATTTAGGAACACCAGTTATGCGAAAGGGTGGATTTTGGGAAACCTTAGGATCTGGATTTTTGCGAGTTTTGTATTTTATTTGTATAGGGTTGATGTTAATTTGTTTCATAGGTGCAATCTCATTATTTGACTCAATAGGGACTGAGGGCTGGTGGTTTTTCGCAGCGATTTGCGTTGCTGGATTATTATCCGGTGCAGTTGTTGTAGGCGCTGCAGGTAGTGAAATCAGTCTTCAAATGCAGAAAATAAGAGAAAAAAATCCGCCAAGAGATTGTCAAATTCGTGCAGAAAAGGGAGGCATTGAATTACAGAACTTCTGGAACTCAGCCACAGTCCACATTCCGAGCGTGGACGATAGAGGATGGGTTTTCGAAGCACCAGGGGGAACTCATTGGTATCGTGAAAATCCCTACATGCGAGATGAAGAAGGAGTTCTGAAAGAGCATCCGACCAAAATTGGAACACCAGTTCCCGCTACAATCTCAATGGCTGGAATCGCCTCTATAATCATGGCCACATTACTGATTTTCAGTTGCTATGCTGTAGCAGTATATTCTAC
>JAAESD010000252.1 GCA_024229695.1 bacterium | reverse complement strand
GTCAACGAAACTGAACAACAACAAAACGCAGAGTCAAACAAAGAGATTGAGATCGGATCAAGCTCTGAATCTAAAGAGATTGAATCAGGCGCAATAACCATCGATGTCGCCATCGTTGCAGAGACGGGGTCTGATGATGATAATGACGGCTTTGAGATCTCCAACTCACAATCAGAGATGGTTCTGATTACAAGTGAGAATGAAGAAGAAGACAACATTCAAGACAATCTTCCAGAAGATTTGCCAGCTGACATTGCACAAGACCTCCTCAAAAACTCGATCATGCGGGTGATGGTGCCGCGTACAGGAGCAGAAGAAACGCAACCATCTCAAGCAAAATAGACAACAAAGCAAAAATCTGCCGTCAAATCCATCAATAAGTCTGCCGAAGTTAGCAAAAGACACGAAGAACTTGACTTCAAGCTTCAAATAATCAAAGCGATCAAAGATGGTTGGAATGGCTTACGAAAATCATTATTATCTGCTCAAGCCTTGGCAGTGCAATTGTCAACCTTTAGGGCTTTACAGGAATGATTCGCGGGTCCTGGATGGTGCTCAACGGCAAGCGCCCTGCTTTTGCTGATTGCATCCGCTGGGATAGCAAAGCCTGGCTTATTTGCACCTTTTTATCAGGCAATTAGTTTTTGGATTCTTATTATTTCTGCTGATCATTTCTGGCGGCCAGCTTGCAGGTGAACTGGCAATCATTAATCAGATTGTGATGTTCATACCAGTGATTATTATCGCAATTTTTGGGGTCATTCTGAATATCAACCAAATTTTTCTTCCCTGGATCGCCTTGCCAG
>JAAESD010000251.1 GCA_024229695.1 bacterium | reverse complement strand
GCTTGCGACATCGCAATAAAATCTGCACCTGTTGATGTATGTGAAATCCGTTATGCGGACGATCTTGGCGGTAAGGCCTTTGCACTATTCTCCGGCACTCTGACCGATGTTGAAGCAGCCCTGCAATACGGCTCATCTGTAATTGAAAACCAGCTGTTGCGTTGTGAACTGATTCCTCTGCTCGATGAAAATCTGAGCAAGCTAGTTGCATCGGGAACCGGTTTCACCTCATGCAAACTGAGCACTCCTGCTGGAGCAGAGAAAGTGGAACTGTAATGTACCTTGGCAAAGTCATCGGAACATTGGTTGCCACAACTATCTCTGAGGGAATGCGTGGCGTGCCTCTGCTTTGGGTTCAACCGCTGAACAAAAACGGCGATGCCACTGACACTCCCATTGTCTGTGCCGACAGCACCAAAATGGCCGGCCCCGGCGAAACAATTTATTGGGAAGCAAGCCGTGAAGCAGCACTCACACTTGAGCCAAGCTTCGTACCAGTTGATCACGCAATCGTCGGTATTGTTGACGATGTCAAACTGGACGGTGACCTGTGATACTCGGAAAAGTAACTGGCAGTATCATCTCCACTATCCATCACAGTTCAATGGACAGCAGAAAATTGCTTGTTGTTGACAGGCTTGATGTTGACAGTAAACCAACTGGCAGCTACATAATTGCAGTCGATACAATTGGTGCTGGTAACGGAGAAACCGTGCTCGTTCTTGATGAAGGTAACGGGGCAAGACAGATTCTTGGGCAAGACGGATTGCCGGTCAGAAGTGTTGTTGTTGGGGTTGTGGACTAGCGCCGTTTTGAATCTGCTATATAAGATGAATGATGATTTTCATATCCCTCACTGCCTGACTTTGCAGAAGCTTCTGACAAATACATCGTAACAAGACTATTTAATGAAACTCTCTCCTGCTTTGCTTGTACTGCAAGTTTTGAGTGAAGAGACTTTGGGATCCGAATCCGAAATTGACCGCTATGAGTTTTATGAAATTGAGGCGGCGGTAGAGTCTCACCTGATGCAGTCATATCGTCACAAACCAAATCGATTGCAACCTTCAACTCACGCACTGCCTCCTCTTCTGAATCAGCCAATGCAGTCAGGCTGTCCAGCTCCAGGCAAACTGCAACAAACATTTTATCTTCTGTGCTCCATGAGACTGTTATGCTGTAGTTTGTTTTTTTATTCATTTTATCCAACCCATTTCTTTTAAGTAGCTTGTAAATTCTTTG
>JAAESD010000250.1 GCA_024229695.1 bacterium | reverse complement strand
GCGGCAGAATTCCTGCGCTTTACAATTATTAATTCAGGAGCCTGACTAAGCCCATGTCCGGCTGTAGTCGTGCCATCCGATGTATAGGTAACAATACTAAATCCGGCTGTGGTGTTTGCGCTGACCTGAGTATCAACCGCGCCATCAGTGTTAGTGGATGCTGTGCCTCCTGCTTTCCAGTTCCATGAAACCATTGATCCTGATGTTTGGTTATCTGTTGCCGAGGACCCAAGAGAAAATCCATCGCTATCAAATGATGTTAAAGAGTTTGCATCTGTAGCCTCAGCATCAGTTTCACTTACACTAAAATACTTGGTAACGCCTCTAACAGTGTCAAATAAATGATGCTCAAGAGTTGCTGACCTACTTTTATTCCAAACCTTATCTGGACTAAAACCAACACCAGTAACAGATTGTGCTGACCCAGTGCCTGTATACAATATCGTATTAAAGTTATCTGAAGGTAAAGCAATATCGGGGTCAGAGAGGTTTGAAGTACAAAGCGCCTTGTAGCCTGTAGGAACTTCATAAAAGAAATCCCCAACAGCATTTGTATCTGCATTACCACCATACCCACCACCACCTGGGTTACCAGCAGTACCAGACACGCCGGAACGTATACCGGCAAATGTTGAATCTTGTCCAAAGTTAAATCTGAGTTGTGTTAAGTTGGCGCCAGCATTGATAGTTGCCCATGCCGGAACAACAGTGTATCCTGCAAAGCCTGTACCTGTTCCACTATCCCAAAGATCATTTCCCGTTCCGGGTTGAGCACTAGTCTCTGGTGTGCCTGTTGATGTTTTCGTCATCCATCCAAGGTCACCACCAAAGCAAAATGATCCAGCATCAGAATCGTAACAACACTTAAACACTCCGGTTGATGTACTAGGGACTCGTTTATTTTCTGCACTTGTACTACCAGTTCTAGCTCTTGCTGTTCCTACATTATCGTTTGACTTACTAAACCACCAACCAGTATTACCAACATCAGTGTCTGCCATCATATTTGTATAGCCATCATCCGCAATCAATCCCATACCCCAACCATCAGGATATGATCCACCAAAGGTGCCGATATCTATGTAGACTTCATCACAGAACTCCCAATACCATTTACCCGTATTAGGTGGTATGCCAATAGTGGCAGTAAACCAAGCAGAACTATTATGAATAATATCATTTGCCTTTGCTTTAAGATTACCTTCAAAAAAATCATTTCTGTTAGTTATAGATTCTGTTAGACCATTGATTGTAGCAAAATTATTTGTCGGGCTATCAAGTACCTGATCTGTAGCCGCTAGATTGGTAGGTGTAATGTCTTTTGATTTACCACTAGAGTCAGAGATTTATGCTGATTCGCTTCGCAACGTTATACAGATATAGTTTTTGGCTTTTCTTTCCGCGGACTCTCTCAGTGATCTGTGGTTTGCAACGTCGTTGGG
>JAAESD010000249.1 GCA_024229695.1 bacterium | reverse complement strand
CTTAGGTATAATGTTAAGGACTCGGCTGGAAATGAAGCTGTGACAATTACAAGGACCGTGGTTGTGGTGGATACGACCTCTCCAGTGATTACGCTAGTCGGGGAAGCAGTAGTCACAATCGAGGTTGGAAGTAATTACGAGGATCAAGGGGCAACAGCTAAAGACAGTGTCGATGGAGATCTGACGTCACAAATCAAAGTTACCGGGGAAGTAAATGTAAACAAAGCTGGTGAATATCAACTGAAGTACAATGTTGTCGATGCGGCTGGCAATGCTACTGAGTCGATAGTCGTGGTGACGGTAAAGCATGTGAATAAGGCTCCGATTGCAGATGCGGGATTCGCGCAGACAGTGAATGAGGGATCAGTTGTGACGTTGGATGCAAGTGGCTCAAGTGATGGAGATTCTGATACGTTGACTTATGCATGGACAGCTCCAGAAGGGATAACATTGTCGTCATCGACAGATGTTCAGCCGACTTTTGTTGCACCAGAGGTAGCTAAAAACACTAATTTTACAATTAAACTTTTGGTAAACGATGGCACAGTGAGCTCTTCAGAATCAACTGTGGATGTGTTGGTGAAGCATGTGGTTGATTCGTTGGGAGAGCCTATTGCAAGAGGAAACACATCCGATGGTCCAATAATGAATGCTGCAGTATTCTTTGATGCTAATCTAAATGGAATGCCTGATGAAGGAGAACCGGCTACAACTTCAAATGATCGAGGAGATTATTGGTTAAG
>JAAESD010000248.1 GCA_024229695.1 bacterium | reverse complement strand
CACAATTCAGAAATTGAGCGGAAGCACCATATTCATAATAGACAGCACCCCCGGTTCTAGCTTCGTTAAAGGCAAAATAACAATTTATGAATATTGATGCATCGCCATCAACCGAGTAAAAACCACCAGCACCAACTGCGGTGGAGTTGGACACAAACCTGCTGTTGAAAACTGAGATTTGGCAATTGTTAAAGAAGAACCCTCCGCCATCGCCAAGTGAGTTGTCTAATGTGAATGCTGTGTTTTGAGTAATTTCACAGTTGCGAATGTTGCCGGTACATTCTTTCGCCCAGATTGCACCACCGGCTGCCCATTGTTCGTTTACCGCCCTGTTTGACATGAATGTGCAGTCAGATATATCGATTGTACTTTCAAGTGCGCCAAACCCGGCGCCAGTAAAAGCAGTGTTGTTGATAAAGGTGCAATTATGAATAGCGATATTGGAATTAACTGCACGAACGCCTGCACCAAGTGCAGAGATCCATCCATCAGAAACGTAGCCATTGTCGAACGTAATGTTCTTGATTGTTGTCAGCTCGGAAAGATTGGAACAGTCAATAATTCTGCCGTGATTATCAGCAGTAATTGTGACATCCCCGGCATTCTCCGAGTCACCCGTAAGTGTAACTCCCTCTTTCATGATTATTCCATATTCATAATAGAGTCCACTGGAAATTACAACTGTGTCACCGGAAATTGCAGCATTAATACCGGATTGAATATCCGGGAAATCAGATGGCACAAAAAAAGTTGATGACAGGCATTGGCTTGAAATCAGAAGCAGAGTTATAATTAGGGGACGTAAATTTATCATTGTTCTCCGCAGGCATTGTACCATTTAATAAAATATCTTGTCAAATCGACTGCTGTTAGCAGATACTCCGTGTCGCTGAATTCATGTCACCTAAAAGAGGAAACAAATGACTATAAACAAAAAACAGTTCACAGTTCTAATCTACATATTCTTGTTAGTGATTCTGTCCCAACTTGCTTTTGCTCATGGCATTTCCGATTCTGACAAACAGGCCGTAGTTGAAGGTGGCAATCTGCGCTTTATCTCTCTTGGCGCAAGCCACATGCTCACCGGTTATGATCACCTGCTGTTTCTGTTTGGAGTAATCTTTTTCCTAACCGGATTCAAACAGATTGTAAAGTTCATTACTGCATTTACGGTTGGACATTGTATTACGCTGGTTGGCGCAACGTTTATGGGAATATCAGCTAACTATTTTATTATCGATGCCTTGATTGCACTTACAGTTGTCTACAAAGGTTTTGATAACCTCGATGGGTTCAAAAAAGTTTTCAGAACACAGTCTCCAAACTTGTTGCTGCTTGTTTTTATATTTGGGTTGGTTCACGGTTTTGGATTGTCTACCAGGCTTCAACAACTTCCACTTGGTGAAGATGGGCTGCTTCTGAAGATTCTGTCATTCAACCTGGGCGTTGAAGTAGGGCAGATAGTTGCACTTGCAGTAATGCTGGTGCTGTTGAATATGTGGCGCAAGAGGCCATCGTTCAAAAGATTCAGTACAGTTTCAAATGTTGGACTTGTGATTGCTGGTTTGGGACTGTTTGCTTTCCAGATGAACGGATTTGCAACTGAAGAAATTGAATGGCAGGATACAATCACTGTCACAGTTCCAGCTGAAAAAGGAATCGAATATAAAATTTATGCTTACGAAGGTAATGAATTTGAATTTACCTGGCAGACAGACTCAACAGAGCTTTATTTCGATTTCCATGGTGAACCCGCTGGTGATACAACCGGTTATTTCAAAAGTTATAAAATTGCAACAAGTACAACTGACACAGGTTCACTTGTTGCGCCGTTTGAAGGTATTCATGGTTGGTATTGGCAGAACAACAGCACTGAAGATGTTGTTGTGACGGTTAATGTCAAAGGGGAGTACCAGAGGATGGACACCAGCCCTGCCGAATGACAGGGCTGATGATTACAATTTATTATCTGACCAGACTCAATCTTTGAGTCACAGTTTTTCCGAGGCTATCAGTCATCTTTAACAGGTAAGTACCACTTGAAAGGTTACTGCCACTGTCTGTCTTGCCATCGAAAGTTATGCTTCCAGAAACTTCAGTTACCAGACCGTCGTGCAGTGTTCTGGTTTTGCGACCCATCATATCAAACAGTTCGATAGACAATTGTCCAGGCTCTGAAATCGTCCAGGAGATTGATGTCTGCGGGTTGAACGGATTTGGATAGATCGAAATCTGTGGTTCAACAATCACAGGCAGATCAACGTCAGTTATTATGATGCCATCGTCAAAAGTTACATCATCAAAGAAGAAACCTGTGCCACTTGTAGCATCGTCACTTTTAAGAACAAGTCTGAACTGTATTGTAAAATTGGCGTACTGCTCAAGGTCAAATACAGCGCCCTTCCAACCGCCACTATTGCCAGACCACGCAGGTTCATCATTGAAAGCGCTGACATTACCGTTGTAGCCACTCAGCGGAGTAAGTGTTTGCCATTGGCCGTCATAGTAAATTTGAAGTTGGACACCATCAACACTCTCTTCAGTGTCACACCAGTAATGGAATGAAAGAAAGAGGTGATTGTATGTGTAGAACGTGAAGCCTGGTGCTTCGACAATAGCACTGGAATCGATATCATAGCCTGTGCCATCCATGCCAATTCCCCAGCATTTATTACTGCTGAAACCAGAGTTCGGACCAGCCTGAGGTACACCCCAGGTCCAGCTGTCATCACCACAGTCATAAGATTCCCACCACAGCTCGAAAGAGTTGTCGGCAATTGCAAGTTTAGTATCGACAGTGGTTCGTTCACTAGTGTCAATAGAGACCACGTTGGCTCCATGGCCTGGCTCGTAGTCAAACAACAGGTGGTATATTCCACCAACAGGTACGCCACTTAGCAGGAATGATCCGTCGCCTGCACTGGTGTCTGCAACCAGGGAGGAGCCAACAACTGTACAGCGTGCATTTACAGCAGCAGAACCATTTTCAGTTGTGATCATGCCTGAAATGTCAGTTGTTGGGATCAGGTCCAGCATTACATCGACAACAACAGTGTTGCCGCTCAATAGTTCTACAACAGAATCAAGTGGAGTGTGAAAAAATGATCTGAACTCCAGAGTATGAGTGCCCCCGGCTGTTGTAAATGAGTAGAAACCGGCAGCATCAGTTGTGACTGTTTCGTCAGTGCCTTGAATAGTAACCGTAACGTCTTGAACTGGTCCTTCAGAATCGGAAACAGTTCCTTCAAGAGTTCCAATGCCAGCCTGAATAGAATTCCAGGCTGCCAGAATATCAGGTCGAGGCCCAACATGATTCACACCATTTTGAGGTGAACCTGTTTCTATCAGTACATCACGAATTGAAAATGCATCAAGTGGTGTTCCTGATGAATCTTTTATTATTCCCTGCAACGCAACAACAGAACCTACAATGATTGGCGATGCTCCACTTGTTCCACCAAAGCTACTAGTGTACCAAACTTCTTCATCGCCTCCCTGCAAATCGCCATAACCACAAGTAACAATGCTTGAGCCCCAGCCATTTACATCAACACGGGCGCCGTAGTTGGTAAACCATTCCGGGTATCCACTGCTGGTTGCCGCACCACACATTATTGCTCCGGAGTCACGAACTTCGGGGTCAAAAGTTGATCCGTAGACAGGATCATCCAGGTTTTGCTCACCATTACCAGCGGCTTCACAGATGATACGTCCGTTTGCTGTAGCAACCTGAATTGCATCAAAGGTTTCCTGCCAGTATTCCATCGGCACATAGCCAAATTGGCCACTACCATTTGAGTTGGGACCAGGAGCATGAAGTTCGATAAGAATAACATCGCCAACATCAAGAGCCAGCGACGCAGCATAAAGTGCAGCAGCAACTGATAGAGCTGCAATTGAAACTCCACCAACTTCACATTCAGGAGTGATACCTCTAACGCCAAATCCGTTGTCGGTACCACGAATCTCACCAAGAACTGCAGTCCCGTGATTACGCCAGTCCAGGTCATTGTATTGACCACCGTATGTATAGAATGGTACAGGCAGATCTTCGTGATCCCAAAGCCATGCGCCTTCAATGTCAAGCATCTGCATGTCGCCACCGCGAGCTCCAGGAATTCCGTCAACCGCAAGCGCATTTATACCAACTGGTGGTGAACCAAGATAGCCCTGTTGACTTTGGTAGTTAGGAGTACGAGGCCCTTTTGGAGCAAGAATTTCAGGGCCGGTATAGTCGCCGGTAAATGCATCGAAACCAAGCGATGCAGGAACAGCTAATGGTTCCAGGTATGCAGTTTCAACATCGGGATCTTGCAGGATTTGTGATAGCAGTTGTAAAAGTTGTTCTCTGTTCTGAGTACCGGGGTCAATCGCACCGTAACGATTAAGATTTGGTAGTGAATGACCGACAACTTGTTCGCCACGCAATCGGTCAGCATCAATAATTTCCATGCTGGTTGAAAAACGTCTTGCTACCATTCCAAATGCTGTAGATAAGCCTATCTGATCAACAACGATACCGGACTCGTCGCTGTATTTAACAACAATCTTGCCGGAAGGGGCCATGGTTTGCATCGACATAACCTGCGATTTTTCAGGTACAGTTCGCTGAAGTTCAGCTGCAAACGAAGAAGCCGCGAGAAGAATCAGAAGAATCAGAATTATTTTACGCACAAGAACACTCCTAAGCGTCAGTTAGTTATAAGGCGGGAGGTATCATGAAAATATACACTATAAAACAGTTGTGGCGCAACTAGAGTGTGCAAACTAAGGTATTGGCAGGAGGAATAATGAGCACAGTTGTTTTTGCACACGGAAAATTGAGTACACCAAAAAGTGGTAAGGTAAAACATCTTGCAAGTATTGCCCGGGACTATGGGCATCGAGTGTTGGTGCCTGACTATTCAGCAACTTTAGACCCGGAAGAACGTTTACAGATGTTGTGTGAGTTGCTTGAAAAAGAGCAGACCGATGACCTGATACTTGTCGGCTCAAGCATGGGCGGTTTCATATCAACAGTTGCAGCAACTCGATTCAATGTAAGCGGACTGTTTTTGATGGCACCTGCGTTGTATCGGCCACATTATCCGCAGTACGACTATGATGTACTGGCAGATTCTGTTACTGTGATTCATGGCTGGCTTGACGATGTTGTTCCGCCAGATGCTTCAATCAAGTTTGCATCGACCGGAAATTATCCATTGCATATGTTGGTAGATGGGCATTCACTAGGTGAATCACTGGGAGTTATCGGTGGTTACTTCAGACTCATGTTAAAAGAACTGGGGAAGAAAAAATGAAATACCTGATACTGTTTTTACTGATTGCAACAACTTGTTTTGCTCATCAGGATGCGCCGCATTTTATACAGGTCGATGAAGAAATTATTGGCGAAGTTACGCTTGCCGATATCGATAAAACTATTCTCGACTGGAGTGTTGAAGCCGAGATCTGGGAACCTGACTACGCACTGGTTGACGAGTTGAGCAAAGTTGATTTTCCAGTGGGGATACTTTGTGTACTTGGTACATGGTGTGGGGACTCTGTAAGGGAAGTGCCCCGATTTGTAAAGCTGCTCAACGTAACCGAGAACCCGAATTTTAAATTGAAAATGTTGGGAGTTGGTCGTAAGGATAATGAGTTGGCACTGGAATGGGAAAAGCAAAACGGTTTTGAAGTTGGAGTACGAGCTAAATATGGAATCGAGTTTGTACCAACTTTTATATTTTATAAAGATGGTGTTGAGATTGGTCGCATAATCGAGTCACCGGAAGTTTCACTTGAGTCTGACATGATTTACATAATTGGAGAGGCAAAATGAACGCAAAACAGAAATTAAAAGCAATTCGCGAGTTGATGAAAAAGAATGGTCTGAACGCTTATTACATTCCAAGTGTTGATCCACATCAGAGCGAGTATCTGCCTGAATGTTGGAAGCGCAGACATTGGCTCAGTGGTTTTAACGGATCAGCTGGCGATCTGGCAGTAACAACAACAAAAGCTGCTTTGTGGACAGACTCCCGATATTTTTTGCAGGCAGAAATTCAACTTGCAGGCAGTGGCATTACGTTGATGCGCCTGGGCGATCCTGGAGTTCTGGCAATGGAGCAATGGGCTTGCAAAGTGCTGAAAAAGGGACAGGTCCTGGGTGTTGACCCTGCGGTTATGTCGGTCAATGCAGCAATGTCACTGGAGACTTCACTGCAAAGTGAAGGCATTAAAGTAAAATATGTTGCCCGCAATCTTGTTGATCAACTTTGGAAAGATCAGCCTGAAAAGTCGCTTGAACCATTGCAACTGCATGCCAAAAAGTTTGCTGGAGAATCAGCAATCAGCAAGCTGAAGCGGCTCCGCGAGGAGATGAAAAAGGGAGACTATGCAGCGCAGATAATTGGCGCATTGGATGAAATTGCATGGCTGTTCAATATCAGAAGTAGCGACATTCTCTGCACTCCAGTTGCAATCAGTTATGCAGTTGTTACTCGTAGAGGCGCAACTCTCTACATCGATGAAAGAAAAGTCAGCAAAAGTGTACGCAAGTCTCTTGCAAAATATCTGAAGATAAAATCGTACAAGGATATTGGTAGCGACTTGAAGAAGATGAAAAATGCAAAAGTGCTGGCCGATCCTGCAACTACCAACAAGTGGATTGCCGATCATCTTAAAAACTCTGTTTTCAGTACGTCGCCAATTGTGGCAATGAGAGCAATCAAGAATCCAGTGCAGATTGAAGGGCTGAAAGAAGCTCATCGACGCGATGGTGTTGCACTGGTCAAGTTCATCAAATGGCTTGAAGCTGCGGTTCCAGAAGGTGGCATCACTGAAATGTCAGCAGCAGAAAAACTGACTGAGTTCAGGGCTGAAGACAAGATGTTCCGCGATATCTCGTTCGATACAATCAGTGGCTACGCTGGCAACGGCGCGATCGTGCATTACACAGTTACACCTGAATCCAGTAAGGATCTCAAGCCGCGCGGCCTGTACCTGACTGACTCTGGTGGACAGTACCCTGATGGCACAACTGACATCACCAGAACTATTGCATTGGGTAAATTGACCAAGCGCGAAAAGAAAATGTACACGCTGGTTCTCAAGGGAAATATCAATATCACGATGACTCCTTTCCCTGATGGTATGAGTGGGCAGCGACTGGAAATTCTTGCCCGTCAACCGCTGTTCCAGCACTGCGCGAACTACGGCCACGGAACTGGTCACGGTGTTGGTCATTACCTTGGAGTTCATGAAGGACCGATGTCAATTTCACCTCGCGACATTGCAAACGTCCATTTGCAAACCGGGCATTTTCTATCGATAGAACCTGGCCACTATGAAGCTGGAAAGTTTGGCGTCAGAATTGAAAACCTGGCATTTGTTGCAGACAAAAAACCGGGCTGGATGGAGTGGGATGTTGCAACGCTTTGTCCAATCGACACAACACCAATTGACGTTGATCTGATGTTGCCGGATGAGTTGAACTGGCTCAACAAGTATCACAAGCGGGTTTACAAAGAGCTTGCGCCGATGCTGGATAATGAGCACAAGAAATGGTTGAGGAAAAAAACCAAAGCCATAGGTTAAACCTTTTATGGGTCGAGGAGGGTCTGTATGACGATCGCTTACAGAATTAAGATTGCTCTGCCATGTATTCTGATATTTGGCGCAATAGGAGCTTTGGTTGGGGGCGCTTTTGATCTTGGTCTAAATGCAATTAGAGCCGGGATTATATTCGGTGGAATTGTGGCGTCCTTTATTCTTATCCGGAAGAAACCCGACGCAAGTTAAGAACATCGACCGGGAGAAGAGTATCATGGCAGATTTACAACTGATGATTGATGCGGCACGACGGGCGATGGTTAACGTGCTTGAGCTGAAGCCGACCGACCGGGTTCTGGTAGTACAGGATCCGCAATGCTGGAAATGCTCTCAGGCATTCCTGGCTGCGGCTGAAGCGGAGGGCTGCCCAACGACGGCCTACGTGCTTCCCGAAGAAGGTCGTCCTTTGAAGACCATGCCTGATGACATGGCAGCAATGGTGGAGAATCAGGACGTGGTGATTAACGTTATGTCTGGCTCCAGCGACGAGGTTCCCTTCCGAGTAGAGTGGCTTAACCTGATTGAAGGCCTTGGACTGCGAATCGGCCACAGCCCAAACATTCAGGAAGATATGATGGACGGTGGTCCTATGGACGTGGACTACGGCCAGATGGTGCGCCGGGCTGAAAGCCTGATGGACGCTCTTGAAGGTGCGGTATCGGTACACATTACCGCTCCTGCTGGCAGCGATTTCAGCCTTGATATGACTGGTCGCCGTTTCGTTACTGACGTCAAGATTACAGAAGAAGAGAGAGGCGTAAACTTGCCATGTGGCGAGATCTACGCTGCTCCTGTGGAAGATGGCGCTGAAGGTGTAGTCGTAGCGGACGGATCAATCGGCGGCGAAGGCCCACCGCCTTCTCCAGTTAGTTTGACACTGAAAGCTGGGCGTGTAGAAACGGTGCACTGCGCTGATGAGGCATGGCAGAAACGCATCACCGAACTCCTGGATATCGATGACGGAGCGCGAGTCATCGCGGAGCTGGGAATCGGGCTAAATCCTGGGGCTCGTCTGGTAGGATTTATGCTCGAAGATGAGAAAGCGTATCGGACTATACATGTAGCGTTTGGCAGCAATGAGGGTATGCCGGGTGGTGTGAATGTGTCGGCCACTCACATCGATTATCTGGTTACCATGCCAACAATGACAGCTCGGTTCGCCGATGGGAGCGAACGTGTGATTCTGAGGGATGGGGACATTCTACCTTAGAATACCAGGAACAAACTTGGTGTGATAACAGTTGAAACTAAACATTATATTCATCAAATGGCTTCTAAAATGTTGTCGCAGAAAGGTAGAGTCCAATGATCCGTTGTTTACTTTTAGCTTTTATGTTTCTTCCTATTTGTGGTTTGGCAGGAGAGCCTGCTCGTACGGTAACTGCAACTGGCCATTCAGAAATACGTGTTGCTCCCGATAAGGTCATCTTGAAATTCGCAGTCGAAACTTTGAACGAAAACTTAAATATGGCCAAACAGGCAAATGATCAGATCGTGACCAAAGCGCTCGATCTTGTCAAAGAACTTGGTGTCAGTGCCAACACTATCAAAACAGATCACCTGAAGATCGAGCCGATATACAAAGGCCACAAATCACATGCCACAGGTTTCGAGGGATATCGTGTAACCAGTTCAATTGTCATCGAATCACATGATGTTTCTCTGGTTAATCAGCTGCTGACTTCTCTTCTTGAGGCTGGAGTCAATCGAGTAACCAACATCAACTATAGTAGCAATGATTACAGGTCGCTCAGAGATAAAGCCATGTTGTTGGCACTTGATGCAGCCAAAGAGAAAGCTCAAGCTATGGCTGAACACCTTGGTTTAAAAATTGGGAGTCCTGTTTCTATCAAAGAGGGCGCTTCTCCAAATTACAGGTCTGCTTCGAATTCAATGCTGAGAGAACCTGCAATTAGTGATTGGGCGAGTGGTCCAGTAGCCCCTGGTGAACTGTCTATTTCTTCATCTGTGACAGTAGTTTTCGAGTTGGTTGATTAGATATAGTTGTCAGGCATATTATGGAGGTACTCAAGGGAATAATGATGAACATTAAAACAACAATCATCATTTTCAGTAAAAGTGCATTCTTTTGGGTTGCGATTGTAACAGGTGTAATATTGCTAATTCCTTTGGTCGCAATGCAGTTCACTGATGAGGTAAACTGGGACATAGCAGATTTCATTGTAATGAGTTTTCTTTTGTTCAGTATGGGGAGCCTATTCGTATTGGTTTCCAGAAGAGTGCATCGAAAGCACCGAGTAGTCATAGGCATAATATTAGCAATAGTGCTTCTATATATATGGGCAGAGCTTGCAGTTGGTATCTTTACTGGATTGGGAAGTTGACTGGCCATGTAAAGTTAGAGTGTGTGTTTTAAAATTGGAGGATATAGTGGAGTATTATCTGGATATAATTAGCCGAGACGGGATTTTTGTATTACGGCTTTTGGTGGCAATGGTCCTTGGAGGCCTTGTCGGTATGGAGCGCCAAACCAGAGGACGAGCAGCCGGGTTACGGACAAACATTCTGGTTTGTCTTGGTTCGGCGGCAGTCATTGTCGCATTTCAGAAGTTATCTCTTGAATTTAATGTGGGTGCTGAATCGGCAATTCGCATGGACCCGGCTAGAGCCGCTGCTGGTGTGATTACTGGTATAGGCTTCCTTGGAGCTGGCACGATTGTAAAAAGCAAAGACTTTGTGCGTGGGCTGACAACTGCTGCTTCCATTTGGGTTGTTTCAGCGATCGGGGTGACCGTTGGGCTTGGCGAGTATGTCATTTCAATTGTTTTAACCCTTTTGACTCTAATTGCTTTGTACGCACTTCATCGTCTGCCAATCGATGGGGATCACTATTTTCCATTGCAGTTGAAATGGACCGGTAATCTTGAGTTACTCACTGAAGTGACTGATCAGATCCAGCAAGATGGAGTGCAGATTAAGAATCGTAGTGTAGTTCGCCAGCCGAAGACTGGAAGCTGTCAGGCTACGTTGGTTCTACGCATTCGTAAAAAGGAACACGACAACGAGATATTTGACCGGCTACAGGCGGACGAGCGATTTGACGAAGTAGGCTGGAATTGAGTGTTGTGAAATAGTCATGTATCTAGATTGATAGGAGAACTAATGGAATTGTATTTCAAGGTCTGGAAAAACTACGTAGTCTTCAGCGGTAGAGCGACGCGGACTGAATATTGGTTTTTCGTCATAGTAAACATGGTTCTTATTATTTTGCTTGGTGGGATGTCTGCGCTGATGACCAGAGGCGAGAGTGACCCAACATCGAATCCAATGTTCTATGTGTATATCGCGTTTGATCTAGCAATATTTCTGCCGACTCTTGCTGTTACCGTTAGGCGTCTGCACGATTCTGGCAAATCAGGGTTATGGATTCTCATGTTGTTTATCCCATTATTAGGACAGGTGGTTTTGTTTATAATGATGTTGCTGGGCAGTCAGGAAGAAGAAAATCGACATGGTCCCTACCAGGGAACCACACAGGAAGTATCAAGCTGATTTTTCATAAGTGAACCACAACAAAAAGCCCCAGGCGCCATACCCGGGGCTCATTCCAAATAGCTACTAGATTATTTCAGCAACAACATATTCTGAGTTTGCTCAACATTATTGGCAACTAGTTTCAGATAGTAAACTCCCGATGGGGCAGCACTACCATTGTCATTGTACCCGTTCCATACTTCCTGGTGTTGTCCAGCTCCCTGAGGTTTGTCTACAATAACAGCAACCAGTCTGCCTTTTGCATCAAAGATCGATAAGTTGACCATTCCCGGCTCATGCAAATCATAGCTCAAGGTTGTTTGTGGGTTGAACGGATTTGGATGACATGGCCATAGTTTGGTAGCTAATACTGGCGGGACATCCGGGATTGGATCTGGGTCTGGAGAAATCCCTGTTACAATATCAAGATTGAATAATTCACTCAAAACCCAATGAACGCTTTGTTGCATTGCAACAGGTTCAAGTTTGGTTGGGTCGAATCCCCATACAACATCTGGTCTGCCTCCAGGTTTTGTCTCTGTTGCTGCATGTGTAATAAACCCGAGCATTGCAGAATCGAGGAGAGTTCTATTTTGAGAACCGGGAGAAGTGCCGTCTTCAAAGGCTTCATATCCACAAACATCACATGGATCAAATTCAGGATATGCTGTATTGCCGGCATCGATCTGTTTTTGGAGAATCCAGTCATAGCGAGTCATCATCAGCCACATTGGTTCAATTACAGGACTGCCGTCCGGCATCGTCTGCTCAGTCCATTCTGTTTCTCTGCTGGTGATATTTCTGTTGTAAAACTCATCGCTTTGACCAAAGCTGTAAACAAGATTGATGCTTGGAATATCATCCTGGTAATCAGCCCAGTCGATAACTTCCCAAGTCATAATTGTGTCTGAGACCGCATTAACAGAACCGTGATTAAGCACAAATTCTTCGTCCAGAAAAACTGCTTTTGTACCGACACATTGTCGTTTTCTGTCACCTTGATAATTACATTCATAAATATAGCTTGGGCTGGCCATGTCCATTATCGACACACCAAGACTCTTGTACGGGTATGCCTCAAGTCCAAGAGCAGACGTATTGAAATAGAGATCCTCAAATTCACCAAAGCCCACTGCCCGCACATTTTCACACTGGATATATGATTCTATTGAATCATAAATTATTGGATAAGCCCAGTCCAGGCCCAGCGTGCTTGTTGGATGAAAGTTGTTAGTTGCGCCTGTTCCTGTGATTAGCAGGTTGCCACCGTATTGTTGATATTTTTGAAGCCAGTTATATTTTCTGTCAAAAGGTGTGAAGCGTTCGCT
>JAAESD010000247.1 GCA_024229695.1 bacterium | reverse complement strand
CGCCGGTCGCATACCCGGCATGTTGCAACAATTCAGGAAACGTAATCGTTTCAGACTGAATGGGATATTGGCCCTCATCATACTCAGGAAAAACTGTTTTCGCCTGCCGATTGCCACGAATTTCAGCATGGCCCAAATGGAGGCCAGTCATAAGAACACATCTTGATGGCGCACACACCGGCGCACCAGAATAAAACTGGGTAAATCGTTGGCCAGAAACAGCAAGGCGATCAATGTTTGGAGTCGGTATTTTTTGTTGACCGTAACAACCAAGCTCTCCCCACCCCAAGTCATCAGCAACAATAAGCACAACATTCAGTTTGGCAGCTACGCTTTGAGAGGCTGAAAAACTGGTTCCAGCACACAGTAACGTACAGAGCAATACACGACAGAAAAGTTTCATTCGAGACTCCCTACCACAACACAGTTTATGAATAATCAAAAAAAGAATACAACAACGGAACTCATTTTTTGGTTCTTCCATTTCAATCCCTGACAGAAAAATATCTGAGCAAATACAGGCCGATTAGGAAAGTGCATGAACTAATGAATGAGTT
>JAAESD010000246.1 GCA_024229695.1 bacterium | reverse complement strand
TCAAAACAAAGAGACCGAAGAGTGGGAATGGCGACCAATTCTTATGGGCCGTAATCAATACGGAATGGATGCAATCGCAAAACGAATTTCACTTCCTACCAGAAAAATGTGCCTCCGATGCCATAGTGCAGCTGGTGGCGGGCCAAACTTCAAGCGTGGCGACATTGAGTATGCAATGGTTGAATGCGACGATAATTTTGATGTCCATATGTCAGCTGAAGGCAACGACATGGACTGCATAGAATGCCATGCCGGTACGGATCACAGGGTTCGTGGACGAGGTAGCGATCTTGCGGGTTCAGATACCCCTGGTGATCGATTAACCTGTCTCGAATGCCACGACGAAGCACCGCATGCGGTCAAGGTGCTGGACCACCACGTTAATCGGGTAGACTGTACAGTCTGTCACATCCCCGTATTTGCTAAAGGTGATCCGACCGACATGGTTCGCGATTGGTCAACTCCAAAATACCACGAAGAAGCCAACAAGTACTCGGCTACCATCACTTTTGAAAGCAATGTTATTCCAGACTATCAATGGTGGAACGGAAAAACATGGCACCAGAAGATGGGCGAAAAAGCCAATCCAAGAAAAGACGGTACTTACGGCATCATGGTTCCAGAAGGAAATCGCAAAGATAAATCGGCAAAAATCCATGCCTTCAAACTTCACAAAGGCAAATTGCCTCGACTGAAAAAAGAAGGCTATCTGGTTCCTATGGGTGTTGAAGAATTCTTCCGCGATGGCGACCTCAAGGTTGCCGTTGAAGAAGGTGCTCACGCAGCCTACGGAATTGAGCATCCAGAATACGAATGGGTTGATACTGTTCGCTGGATGGGAATTTTCCACGAGGTTCAACCGGCAGCCAACGCTTTGACCTGCCTTGACTGTCACTCACCTGATGGCAGAATGAACTGGAAAGCTCTGGGTTATAAAGAAGATCCGCTGGAGAAACTGATAGACTAACGAATCTGTTTTCAGACGCTCACCCCCATCGCAGAAATGTGGTGGGGGTTATTTTTATAATCTACAGTTTGCTAATTGTATCTTTTTCCACAATCATTGTGACATGAACCCAACAAAAGACAGCTCCCGCATTACAGTTGCCCTGCTTACTGTGCAGCTACTTTTCGGCATCCACTACCTGGCTGCGAAACTGATTGTTACTGAAATGTCTTCCCCCGCGTGGGCAGCTCTGCGTGTTTTGTCCAGCGCTGTTGTCTTGATGGCTATTGCACTGATAGCAAAACGAAAGTTCCCCAACAAGCGCGACACCTTGATTCTTGCTGGCTGTTCTCTTTTTGGCGTCGGATTGAATCAGGCTTTTTTTCTTGAAGGAATCAGCAGAACAACCGGTGGTCATGCGGCGCTTCTGAACAGCCAGATTCCAGTCTTTACTTTGATTATTGCTTTGCTGGTTGGCCAGGAAAAATTAACACTCAACAAATTCCTCAGCTTTGCTTTTGGCGCTGCCGGTGTCCTGATTTTGCTTGAGGTCGACAACTTCAATCCTGACAAAACTATGTTCATTGGCGATCTGTTCAATCTTGCCAATGCACTATGCTTTGCGATTTTTGTTGTCATCAGTCGCAGAGTGATATCGCGCAACGATCCATTTACCTCAACTGCGGTTCTGTTTTTGGTTGGGTCAATCTGGATGATTGCTTATGGCGGCAAAGAAATGCTTGTGTGCGATTATTCAGCCCTCAGTAAAACAGCTATCTGGTCGATAGTTTTCACTGTCCTCGGAGCAACTGTCGGAACATATCTTTTGAATTACTGGGCACTGGCCAGAACCAAAGCAACCCATGTAGCGCTTTACATTTTTCTGCAGCCGGTAATTGCTACAATTCTGGATGTGTTTGTATTGAAAGAAACTTTGGGCTGGAGATTTCCGATAGCAACTGTGCTGGTATTGGGTGCCCTTGTATTTAGAAACAAGGAAGCTCGGCCAATTGAAACCCCCGTAACAATTGACCGAGCCAAATTTGGCTAATCGACTGAAGTTTGACTTCAGGTTTCCAGGTCACGTCATCTGCTAGCGTAACCTGCTCACTCCGAAATGTGATCGATAGCCGATTGTGAATAGCTGCCTTATCGTCCTCGCCCTGACTTCGGCCCACAACTCACCTACATATTATCAGTTAAAAATGAATTAGGGACAATAAGGTCAATCCTGTAATATTTGTAAGGGATTCTCTTACATAGTTATACATAATGTCATTATCCATGTTATTTGTTATACAGTTATCACGAAATCGCAACTATATTTATCCTGTTTAGAAATTTGCATTCTATCAATTTGGAGTCCTGAAATATCGTATATGTTAAAAAAGCAGCGGAGCCTTTGCCGGCCCCGCCACTTATCTTGCTGTTGCTCAAAGATTAATCGTTGTTTGTTGCACCAGGTGTTGGTACTACAAAATTAACCCAGTTAGCAGCTCCGTCGGTCTCGCGACCTTCACTTACATCGGTAGTTTGTTCACCGAAAGTATATTCATCTATAGCAACTCCGTCTGCATCGTAAAGACCAATTGCTTCTCCGCCACCACTAAGCTTGATGTTTACGTGGAGTGTACCCTGCTCAGGTTCGTTGTCAGCAAAGAGAACCAGGTATCCACCAGCTGGGATGATTGTTGCAGCATCACCAGTTGGAATTTGCCATTCGTCATAAACTCCCAGATCATCAGTGATGTAATATCCACCAATATCGATGGCTTCATCTGTGCCATTGTAGATTTCAATCCAGTCGTCGAAATCGCCGAAGTCATCCTGGAGGCCCGTGTCATTACTGGCTAAGAATTCGTTGATAAACAACGCTGGAGTTATTTCCAATGGGAAATCCATAACCTGAGCCGCACTCCACTTGTGACCTGTCAGATCACTATAGAACAAGTTGTTTGAACCATATTTCAAGCTCTTTGCATCATAGCCAAGCATGTTCAGATAAGCTGTAATTTGGCTACTGTGCTGACCTGTCCAGCAGTAAACAACGATTGTTTGATCTGTTGGTAAGAAACCTAGTAATTGATCAACATCTAAACTTGCATAAGGAGTATACTGGAATGCGCCAGGGATATGACCAGGAACACCAAATGTGCCGGTTCCCTCATAATCTGCCAGACCAAAGTAGTTAACTACAAAGTAGTCATCCAGGTTATCCATAATTCCAGAGTATGCAATACCCTGGAATCCGGCTGCCAAAACAGCATCAACACGTTCTTCAAGAGTTCCTGTTACGCTTGGGAAACCTTGCCATTCCAAATCACCATTATTATTTGTAGTCTCTGGGTTAGTTAGTGCATCATCAACCATTGAGGTTGTTGCCCAGTTTGCGCCAGTTACTAATGGACTCCATGCACTCATACCCCACTTAAGGCTTTGAACATCTTCATAGCCCAACATTTCCATTGCCAGTTTTACGTGGCCGGCAGATTGACCTGTGTAGCAAGTAACTACATAAGGTTTATCCGATGGAATTGTAGTTGTAAGATCATCAAGAATAGTTGCATAAGTTGAGTGATATGCACCAGGAATGTGTCCTGCATCGTAATCAGCCTGACCGCGAATATCGATAACTGTGTAATCTTCAAGGTTATCAAATACAGTCTGTGCACCAACAACGCCAGGGCAATCTCCGCTGTCATTTACATACTCAACACCAGCTGCAGCTAGAGTAGCAAAATCACCTGTTGCAGGTACTCCTGCTTCAAGAGCAAAGTCCATAACTTGAGCTGCGCTCCACTTGTGACCAGTAAGGCTAGAGTGGAACAAGTTGTTTGATCCATACTTCAAACTCTTGGCTTCATAACCAAGCATGTTCAAGTAAGCTGTGATTTGACTTGAGTGTTGACCAGTCCAGCAGTAAACAACAATTGTTTTGTCTGTTGGAAGGTTTTCCAGCATCTGATCCATACCTAAACTTGCATATGGAGTAAATTGGAATGCGCCAGGAATATGACCAGGAACTCCGGATTCGCCGGTTCCCTCATAATCTGCCAAACCAAAGTAGTTAACTACAAAGTAGTCATCCAGATTGTCCATGATTGCAGAATATGCAATGCCCTGAAATCCACCAGAGAGCATAGCTGCAACTCTGTCTGCAACAGCTGTATCTGCGTTTCCAGTAAGAACTGGGAAGTCATTAACAACAAGATCGCCATTGTTGTTTGTTGTTTCAGGAACAAGCAGTGCGTCATCAACCATTGTGGTTGTTGCCCAGTTGGTGCCAGTTACATTTGGACTCCACGCACTCATACCCCATTTAAGGCTTTGAACATCTTCGTAGCCCATCATCTCCATAGCAATCTTGATATGACCAGCAGACTGGCCTGTATAACATGCAACAACATAAGGTTTGTCTGATGGAATTGTGTTTGCAAGATCGTCAAGGATTGTTGCATAACTTGAGTGATAAGCACCAGGAATGTGACCATTCAAGTAATCTGCTTCACCACGGATATCAATTACCGTATAGTCTTCAAGGTTATCAAAAACAGTTTGCGCACCAACAACACCAGGGCAATCAGCATTGTCGTTTACGTAAATTATTCCGGCCTCAACCATTGCTTCAAATACAGTCTCAACAACAGGTGTTGTACCGTCATCTGAACAACCCCAGAATCCCATCATCGCTACCAGCATTATTGCCAGCCATGATAATCTTTTTAACATCTCTGTCTCCTTTTTTGGCTTTTCAGCCTTTGTTTATTGCCGACTTTTAAATCAGCGCTCTAATTACGTCTCTCACTCTCTAGCGAGGTAAACTTCCTTCTATTACTATGCCGATGTTGGCATCGTAGTCTGGTAAAGGATCCATCATATCGTCATACAAATCAGTTTCTCTCAACAAGAACTCTGTTGATTGATGACATGACAATGAACAGCTTTGACCTTCTTCAACTGTGGTTTGTGGAGTATTCAGCAACACGTTATGTGGTGATGCATATTTCCAGGTTGGCTCATCCAGATAATTTGGAAGTTCCAGTCCCCAGTCTGAATATGTTCCTGGATCAACTGGAATATGTCTTACAACCACGATGTCATACTCAGTACGATGTGGAGATGGGTTGTGAGCAATTTTGAACTGAATTTCGCTTGGATCGATGTCAAACTTGCTGTTGCCATCAGGATCCAGGTTGTGACAGTTTGTGCAGTTTTTATAAGGCTGTGAGTGACAGACATTGCACTGCAGGTTTGAGCCTGCTCCATCAACGTGGGCAGTATGATGCTCGTTTGTTCCTGCTACATTGTGGCAGTTTTCACATCGAGGCATGTTTGTAACTTCATACCTGTGCTCATAGTGATTGTCTGCCGTATGCGATGGGTCACCATGGATTTCTTCCCTTGAGTGACAGTCTTCACATTTTTGGCCTAGACTACGATGAAGATCTGGTACATTACCCTCAAGCTCGCCTTTGTAGTCAACACCAATACGGCTACCGTGACAGGCAGTACATTGCTCATTCATGTCCGGTGAAGCTCGGAAACGGTGTGAGTAGTAAGAACCAATTTTTGGGAATCCACCACCAACACTATTTGGTCTTGAGATGTGGCACTGGCCACAAGTTGTGTGACAGCCACCACATTTTCCAGCAAACTTATCTTCAAATCCAGAGCCTTCAAATTCGCAGTTGCCTCTGGTTTCAATAAGCCTCTTCTCACCCCACAATTGGGTGTGGAGACTAAACCTGTTTGCATCTACATCGCTCTGGTGACAGCCTTGACATGCAGGTATTTCACCTTCAGCATTGAAAGCACTTGGGTCTCTGACCATATCGGTGTGAGCGTCTTCCATGCTGGTAAATGTGTAGTCTGCTTTTCCACCATGACAGCTCTGGCAACTGCTTTGACCGTGAACTGAATTCAGAAACGTATCGCCGTTATTGCCAGTGATGATAACCTTTTCCCAAGCTAACAGCTCGGGTACGTCGCCGCCTCAGCCATCGCCCTTGAATGAAACAGTAACCTTTGCGCCCTCTTCGCCAAGAGCCTCCTGAAGCATTTCTTCACTGGAGTGGCAGTCAAGGCAGGTCTGATCGCCGACAATATCTATCGGTCCATTGGAAGTGTCATTATCACAGCCGATAAACAATATCAAAGTCGATATTATCAGAACCGGCAGGAACAGCATCTTTTTCATACTAACCCTCTCTATTTAGTGACCATTTTTCAGACCACGAGCAAAAATTGGAATGTTGTTACAAATTACATTTTCAGCGGTTGCCTCTTTTTCAAGGCCTCCCCAGATACTGAAATTAAAAGCACAGTCCAGAATCATTCCCACAAAACAGCGACCGGTGATCCACGGATCAACCGGCTTCAATTCTCCGGATTCAATTCGTTTTTCTATCTGTTTACTCAGGAACATAATTAGTGGAAGTCTGACTTCGTTGTAGAGATGCATTCTGGATTCAGCATCTTCAAGACTTGCGTAGGAAATCAATCGTAAAAGTTCAGGGTCTTTTTTTGCAAGCCCAAGCAGATATGTAGCAAGACCAGCCAGCACAACTTCAATTTCACCACTCCAGTCGCTGGTTTTCAAAAATTCTCTGATGTTGTGTTGGGAAGCCTTTGAAGCGATGGATGCATTGTATAAATCACGCTTACTTGTATAATGTCTGTAAATTGCTGCCTCTGTTATTCCGCACTTGCCTGCAATATGCCTGATTGTTGTGCCTTCAAATCCACAACGAGCAAACTGAGATACAGCATGTTGGAGAATTTCTTCTTTTTTGTTCGTCGGTCTGGACAAAACAATTTCCAATGAAGAAGAACAAAGTTAGCAAACGTTTACAAAGGAATCATAAAGCATGTTTAATGTTTGTCAACCTTTGCGTTAAATATGTCGCTAGTTGTTAATTAATTGTTGATTTCCTATTAATTTGGTATGTTTTATCTGTTTTTTGTCGTTTTGCATAAAAAAGGAGCGGCACTTTGTTCAGTACCGCCCCTAACTAGTTGCTATAATGTGCTTTAGAACATCATATGTAAAGACAGGCTGTATTGGTCGACAATGAAATCGTCCCACCTGTTCTCATCAAACTCATACCGCTTGTAGCTGGCAATAATGTTCAGGTTATCAGCCCATTGCCTTGTGGCAGAGCAGAACCATCTGGTGTAGTCATTTTCAACCGAATCACGATTTTGAATAAACTCCACCTGGCCGTTTAAAATTGCCCAGTCAGTTATCATTGTTGCCCCGGGAGCAAACCTCAATGTTGTTGTGTCATAGCTGATTGCATTCATTGAATCAGATAGCTCAACAACATCACCAATACCATATTGTTCCTGACCATAGGAAACATGAGCGTTCAGCGCTAGCCAGCTGCCATGCATTTTGTTCAGGGTCATGAATGCTCTGTTGGCATCAAAGGATGTGTCGGTTTCACCAAGATCAATAGACTGGCGGACAATCTCGCCACCAGCTTTTGTGCTGATTCCAAACACTTTTGCCTTACCGCAAAAACGAGCATTCATAGCATCGCGTTTGCGCTCTGGCTGGTAATGGAACATATCGCCTTCATCCACACGGTCGGCCTGCTCTGTACTATAATTGACAGAGGCCTTTGCGCGAACATCACCAAATTTTCTGGAAGCTTTAAATGCAACCTTGCTGACGGTTTTTTCCAGACTGGTCACATTGGACTCAATAACGTTTCCACCAAGTTCATCGAGCAGTTCAATTGTCTCGTCGATGTCTTTTTTAACAAAACTTGCCTTTGCTGAAAGCCTGGTCTTTGCAACGCCGGTATAGCGAACTGTACCATTAAGTTTTGTTGTTGTTTTGGTTCTGTCCAGATCTGTAACACTTACCTGAGTCAGTGAGTAGCCACTGCTTTCAATAATTGTAACACCGGCGGAAACTGTAGAGGTTAATGCTTCTTTCTGATATGCAATTCCAACTGTTCCAGATTTGGTGCTACTTTCAAGATCAGAAGACCTGGTTGCAATAGCTCTTGAGTTGTTGTTGGCAATAATTCCATTACCAAACAGAGACATCTCATCATTCAACAGATATCTTGCACCCAGAGCGCCACTCCAGGTTGTTCTGTCAATAGTCTTGTCATTGCTTATAAGCCAGCCATCGTCATTGCGGAGAACAAACTTACCGTTGAGATCAAGACTTCCCCTTGTTAGCTCATACGCAGTCCAGAATGTCCCTGAATCGCGACGGCTATCAAGAATGCTGAAAGCCATACTTTGGTATCCAGCCTTGCTACCCTTGCGGCGATCATTGACATAACCAAATTCCAGGTTACCACCAAACAGAGATCCGCCATGAGCTGACAACGACCATCTGCTCCAACGCAAGGTTGGTGTCAGGTCTAATGGAATCGGCTCTAATTGCATTGGATAGTTTGTCTCAATAGTCCTGTCATACAGGAAGTCGTAGGCTCTTGTATCAAGCTTGAACATCAAACCTGCAGGTTGGAAAACCCTGGCTGACATTCTGCCATCTACTTGACCGCCATTTGTAACCATATCGCCTTTAAGTAAGAACGATGTGCCGTTTGCGTTTTTATCAAGATAGAAAAGTTCATCGCCTAAAGTTACATCGTCTGTTATCTGCAGTTGTTCTGCTATCACATCTGCTGAACCGTATAAATCATTTACTGTAACTGTGGCCTGATAGTAGGAGTCTTCTGCTGCAATTGAAGAAACTGCAATCAGGAGAGCTATTGTAATTATTGTTTTATTAAACATTTCATCCCTCCTTAATTGGTTTGCAGTGATGGATCACTGTTTGAGCCGTGAACTGCATTGTGACACTCATAGCAACGTTTCTCTTGTTCAGTATGAACCTCTGTATCGTAGTGGCACTGAACGCAGAGTGAGTTGCTGTCCTGAGTTAGCAGCTTGTCATTGATTGAGCCGTGTGGGTTATGACATTCAGCACACTCGCCGTTTGTCACATCTTCATGTTCAAAAATGAATGGCCCCGCCTTCTCGGTGTGGCAGTTGAAGCAGACATTTTCTGTCATATCAACAGTGTTCAACTCTTGCCCGTGCAAGCCGTGACAATCCTGGCAATCGATCTCGCCTTCAAGAACCCTGTGTCGATATGGCATATTGAATTCGGCGAGCTGATCAACGTGACACTCGGTGCAGAATTGACCTGCAACACGAAAGTCTGCTGGTGATGCTTTTCCACCATAGTGAGCCTGATCGCTGTGACAATTATTACAGGCAACAGATTCTGCATGCGGATCATTTTGGTGATCGGCTATGCGGTCTGTATGGCACTGCATACAGAGTGCAGCTTTTCCTGCAACATCCAGAGAGGCCATATAGTCAACACCATATGTATTTTCTTCCTCTTCTTCGGCATGTACAGAACCAGGTCCGTGGCACGCTTCACAGATACCAATATCTGTGCCTGGTACCTTGAAATCGTTGGTTACTGAGTGGGGAGTATTGTCGTAGATCATGCTGACATCGTCGTGACAATCGACGCATACATCGCTACCGACATATATTGCATAATCAGGAATTTGTGCCACGGCAACTGCCGCTACAAGCAGCAGTGCGGTGATTAACACAGAAGATTTTTTCATGCGAGCCCACCTTGCAGGTTGATTAATTGTTCAAGCGGTCAATTAATTAAGTAACCGTTTGATAATTTTTTGTCAACCTGTGTGTTTTCGCTAGGCAGTTCTTCCGAGGAAATATCGCCATTCAGCCAACGCGCTGTCGCTGATATTCCAGCGTGGCAATTCATTTTCAGTAGAACGTACAATTTGATTGGCAATATGTTCAGAGTTGATTTCTTTTTTGTGTCTGGCAAGTCCAGGCAGAAGCGCGCCAACTGTCATGAATAATCGCAGAGCATCTGTAGTCCAGGTTATTTTGAATTCATTTTTGCCAGCTTCTATTCTGGCGCCGTATCTCAATAATTCTGAAACTGTTACTGCTGAAAGTGAGGTTACAATCCAGGGTAATGCAGAAACAGCGTGCAGCCTGACAAAGCCATCTTTGCGATAGGAAGACAATACCGGCGAACGACTGTCTGTCCATAAATCGCCAAGCAGGCTGACGGATCTTAAATCTTGAATTGAAGATTCTGGCAGTGCGGAAAGGATTCGTTGAACATCACTTTTGGATAGTGGATGAAAAAAAGGCGCCACAACAGGTGTCATTATTACCCTGACAGGCATTATAACACTTGAGTGCTGTGTAGCTCCGCCTGAAGCAGCTTCCATCTGCTTTTTTCCTGAGGATCTCTCCATTATCATCCTCAATCTCCTCTTTAATTATCACAGCAATCTACGCCGTCATATAGGACGGTTCGTCTGCCACGTAGCTGGAGCTCCATCAACTACGTGGCTATATAAATAAGTATACGTACAAAACTCGAAGTCGCAACTTACTAGAAACCGAACAGTAATCCGCCACTATAATTTGTGCGTTCTCCAAAACTTACTTCAGCATTAAGCTTTAGAAGAAAGTTCAGCGTTGCACCAAATGTGGTTCGGCTGGTCTGTACGCCATCAGCTGCAAAGTTTACTTGAGTTTCGCTTTTGTCTTCAAGGTCAACCATAGTATAACTGATATCAACTGCTGACGATTCATAAGCATAGCCGGCATAACCTGTTAAAGGCCCAAACTCTCGACTGGCCGCAACGTGGTATGATGTTGCTTCTGCATCTGCTGAATCACCAATTGTCAGGCTCTGTTTGAAAAATCCAACCATAATGTCGACTGGTAAAATCGATGCGAAAAGATTGTTTACTCCATACTGAACACCAAAACCGCTATAACCAATTTTGCCGATATCTCCGCCATCGATCTCTGGAAGCCAACGGAAAACTCCACGCAAACCGGCTACACCACCGATAGTAAACTCAGGTATCACCATCGGAATGTTTTTTGTTTCAATAACACCGGCAATTGTTTGCTGACTGGCAACTGGTAGTCCCAGATAATATGCTACAAGCTCACCTGCTTCTTCTGTATCTCCAAAAACAGTTGGGCCGTGCATCCAGATTGCCCCGGACTCACCATATCCATCGTCGCCCTCATTAACTCCATAAGATTCATCCAGAGTTACGTTTTGGTAAGTGTCGAACTGTTGATCGCTGTCATTGAGCTGGGTGTTCATCATTTTCAAGCCAAATGAGAATTGAATTTTCGATACAGGAACACTCGCTGTTGTGAAGAGCGCGCTATTCTGGTTGATACCAAACGCGTCAATCAGTGGACGGGTGTATTCTCTGGCATACAGCATACCTACCTGCTCAATGGCCTCATCAAAATCTTGAGCAACCACACCAACGGCGCTAAGTGCGACAATCACTAAAATTAGAACTTTCATGTTTGTTCCTCCTGAACAATATGTTTGCAAGTCAGCTGAATTATTACAAATGGTATCACAGGGCTTGATAATAGCAACTACTTCTGGTGCAATCTCTGCAATAGTTCATTTGCGTTTTGTTTTTGATTCGGGAATTGTTTTGCGCGCTGCAGTGCTGTTTTTGCATCTGCAAGTTTACCTGTTTCCATTGCGCAGTAACCAACCATCAGCCAGTTTCTGCCTTGTTCTGGATCAAGTTCTGTTGCCGATGTAAAAGCATTGAAAGCTGCCTGGTATTTTTCTCTGCTGTATTCAACGTCACCCAGCAGCGACCAAAGTCTTGCTGTAGGCTTTATTTCCAACGCAAAGAGAAGAGCTGCAGCCGCTTTCTCGGTTTGTTGTGCCGACAGCAAAGCCGAGGCCAACATTTCATACTGCTCTGGTGTTGCTGGCTCTGTGGCATCGGACAGTGCAATTTCATAATGCAGTGCCGCTTCTGCTGGTACTCCTGATGCAAAAAGAATATCGCCAAGCTGCAGATGTTCGTTTCTTGTAAGTGGCTGCAGGTAGCTGCGAATTGTCATCGCTGCTGCTGCCTGCTTGAAGTCTTGTTGTGCAGAGTAGAATTGATATGCCAGGAGCCAGGCCGATGGATCATCGGGATAAATTTCACAAAAACGGTTTACTGTTTTTTGAGCTATTTCAATTTCATCGACTTCCATTGCTGTTGCTACAGTTGTTTGCAACCAATCCGGTTTTGGTAAATCCGTTGCAATTAATTCCTGTAACAATTTCAGGGCCGCGCTGTTTTCTCCAGCCAGCGAACTACAAACCCCGGCATAATATAGCAAGTGTGGTGCAGGAATTTCCTGGAGTCGGAATCCTTTTTCAAAAGCATTAGCAGCTGTTGAATAATTTTCTGTTGCATAAGAAGTCTCGGCAAGATTTAGCCAGCCATTTATAAACTCCGGATTCAACTCAACTGTTTTTTGGTAGTGAATAGCTGCTGAATGAAGTGAGTCACATTTTGCCAGACTGTTGGCCAGATAGAACCTGAGCAGGTAGTGATCCTGATCTGGATAGTCAGTTAAACATTCTTGGAGCATCTCTGCGGACCCTGCCCAGTTATCAACTTCACTCAACTGTTGTGATCGGAAAATTGCACGACGCGCTTTGCTCTGCACCGATGACATGTCGTCAGCAACAACAGCAACAGCAATCAGCATGAAAAGGAATGCGAATAGTTTTTTCATGATTCCAGCTCGAATCGAATGGTTGTAACAACCCATGACGAAACCGGCGTGCCGTCAATTTTGCCGGGGTCAAATTTCCAGCGTGGCAACATCTTTAGAACCGCATCATCAAACAAACCTTCAGGCTCTGCTTTTAGAATCGTGATTTTGCCAACGGCGCCATTTTCATCGACCAGAAATTTTACATCAACCGATCCCTCAATATCTCGCTGTTTTGCCTTGTATGGATAAACGGGCGGAATCCTGGAAATCACTCTTGGTGGATGATCAAGGTCTGCGCTGTTGAAAATGAATTTTCCAGACTGTTTGCCGGTGTCGATGTTCAGATTTATTGCCAACGCAGGTCCTGAAAATTGTGGCGGTGTAAGACTTGGCGGAGTGAGGTCGGGCTGGAACTCGGTCTGTTTTTCTTCTTTTGGTTTTTCAGGCTCCTGCTCTGGTTCTGGATCTGATATTTCGGGTGGGGTCAGTGAGACAAGTCTGATTGCAGACCTGAAGTCTTCGTTTTTTTCAACTACTCTTTCCTGGGCAAGCATTGATACTACAAACAACAGTGCCAAGTTCACAAACAGTGCACCGATAATTGCTATTACAACGCGGGGCACTGTCTAGTCCTCCCGCTTGGCAGCAAGACTTATGTCCGCAGCACCTGCAATCCTGCACTGATCCATTACCTTAACAACAACACCGGTTATGCTTCCTTGATCGGCAACAATTATCACGCCGCTGTCAGGCGCTTCAGCAAGCGCTCGCTCAACGTGAGCTCTGACACTTCGTACGTCTACCTGTTTCCCATCGAACCAGACTTCACCGTCTTCAGCAACACCGATCATAATATTTCCACGCTCTTTTATTTCAGCAGTTTGAGCAGTTGAGCGTTGAACATCGATGCCAGACTCTTTGACAAAACTTGTAGTTACCACAAAGAAAATCAGCAACAGGAAAACCATATCGATAAGTGGCCCCATGTTGATATCAACTTTATCGCTACCACCTCTTAGCGTGCGTCTGACGTTTATCATACCTGGCCTCCTCTGACTGCGCGCTGCAAGACCGATGCTGTTTCGTCTACATAGTTTTCAAGTCTGCGGGCACTGCGAAACAGATATCCGCTGAACAACATGCCCGGTATTGCGACCAGTAAACCGCTTTGGGTTGTGACCATTGCAACCGATATTCCGCCTGCCATTGCACGAGCATTGCCAGTTCCAAACAGCGATATGACATCAAACGTTTCAATCATTCCGATGACCGTTCCAAGCAAACCCAGCAGCGGTGCGACACCTGCAAGAATTGCAATCACAGCAAGTGATCGACGTAAACACGGTTTTATTGTTGAAGAGCAGTGATACACCAGATTGTGATCCACTTCAGGATTTCCAGTTAAAGCATTACTGATTTTTTTTGAGAGCAGAGCGTGAACACCAGCCAGATCTGAAGGCTTCAACTCACCTCTTACAACTGACAAAGCCTCAACAATTGAAATATCATTGTGTTCAATTTTGTACAACACAATGAGTCGATCTATAATCAATGTCCACATCACCAATGAACACAGACCAAGCGGCCACATAATCCAGCCACCTTGTTGCAGGTAATCAAGTGCTGCATACATCAGTCACGTCGTTTCAGAATTGCGTTTGAAAGCGCAACAGCTTTTTCTTCCATATCGCCAACCTGATGATCAACTCTGCGTGACAACAGCGTATGCAACAACATCACAGGAATTGCCACAGCAAGTCCAACTTCTGTTGTTACCAGTGCTTCGCTGATGCCTCCGGACATCAGTTTAGGATCACCTGTTCCGTAAAGAGTGATGACACGGAAAGTGTCAATCATGCCGGTAACCGTTCCCAGCAAACCAAGCAGCGGTGCAACTGCACCAAAGACAGCAAGTGCAGAAAGACCTCTTTCAAGCCTTGGCAACTCGCGCAATATCGATTCCTGAAGCACGCTTTCCAGAGTCTCACGATTTTCATTTCTTGCAGCAAGCCCGGCACGCAGAACATGAACAACCGGCCACCCTTTATTGCTGTTCTTTTCAACGATTGTGTCACAAGCAGTCCAGTTGTTTTCTCCGGCGAGTTGATTAACTTCGCTCATTAATCTATCTGTGTCGCCGTGAACTTTTTGCAAAAACACCAGTCGCTCAACTACAATTCCCAAAGCAAGCAAAGCGATAATTAAAATAGGCCAGACAATTGGCCCGCCATCTCGAAGTGAATCCAGAAAACTTGTCTTTTGCGTAACTTGTCTCAACGCACTGCCACCAGAAAGATCAATGGTTACACTTTCACTTTTACCATCAAGATACTTCTGCAAAGTTTTGCCCGATGGCAATTCTGATAACGCAGTCAGCTCTTGCGATTTTGGTGAGTGTTTGAGAAAGCCTGTTTCTTTATCGGTACGATAAATTGAAGTAAACGGACCAAGATTCATTATCTCTGCTTCAGTTTCTTTACCATCTCTGCCGACAATTAATCCTGTTCGCAAAGCAACGTGACCTGTGCGTTCAATTTCATCCAGGTAAACAGAAACCATTGCGTTGATATCGTCAATGTCCGGGAAATACCCTTTCTCCAGCAGAGGTGAAATAGCTGAAAGTCTTTCCGGAAAACCTACTGTCAGCGGAGACTGATGCATCATAGTTTCCAGATCACGAGCAGCAAGTCTTACGTTGCCGCTTATCTCTTTGAACTCCATCTCCTGCCTGGACCATTTGTCGGAAAGATCTTCAACCTGACTGGACAGCGATTTATAGCTGCTCTCAAGTTGCTTGATTTCTGCTTCAAGTGAACTGCACTGGCTCTCAAGTTTTTCAACTTCGGCAGTAAGTGCTTCACGGCTGGAAATAATTTCCTGTTCAGCTTGCTGCTGAGTTGCGACAGCACTTTCTCTATCGGACTGGGCTTTGATTCTGGCCGAGCGAATATCTTGTGCATTTGCTGTGGTGGTGACCAGAAGTATAATCAGAAGAAGTTTTTTCATGATCCAACCTTCCCTAGTGGAAGGTTAATCAATTCAACTGGTCGCATTCTTGTTGCCATTTCCATAGCTCTGGAAATTGGTCTACTGAATTTGCTTTCCAGAACTTCCCAGTTGCCAGAAGCAACATTGTAATCTCCACACATACTTTGATCAGGTGTCATCCAAAACAAGGACAACCTGCCAATGCGTAGAACATCAACTGAAATCTCCTGCTCATCGATTTTGATTTTTGTTGGATAAACTTCAACAGTTGAGCCGTAGCCCGCTTCAACCTGGAACGCTTCAAGCAGCCGTCGTAATTTTTCAGCTGAAGTAAAATCTGGTCGAGCCAGCTCCTGGCTCAAAGACTCAAGACGTATTGAACGCTCCTGTTCAAGGAACGGCAAGTCTGCAGCAACCGCAGAATCAAGCTTTGTAAGTAGCACACCCAATGTGTCTACCAGAGATTCTCGCAATCGTTTTGATTCAGCTAACCGACGAGTTAATTCGTCTGCTCTGTCCTGCATTGCGTCTCTTCTTTGCAAGGCAAGATTTCTGCGTTTGGTCAGATATTCAACGTCGCTCTTAGCGCTTCTATAGCGAGCATCAAGTGCCGATTTTTCAGCTGACCAGACTTCAGAACTTTCTTGTGTCTGTTTTTGTATTTCAATTGTGCCGCTCACTGATTCCTGTAAATCACCCTGTGCCAATAAAAAACAGGGCACAAATAGAAAAATCAGAAATGTTTTAAAAATCATTTAACTCTCCCCGGTCAGCTGTTTCTACAAACATAAGCTCAGCAATCTAGAATTTCAATCTTGCTCCCACCATTGTATATCTACCTGTCAGCGGAGCATAGATGTATGCAGCAGTATTTTCATATTCAGCATTATAATTTACTTCCTGTTTTTCATCGGTGAGGTTTTCAATGTTCGCATAAATTGCCAAATGCCCCTCAAAGAACTGTTTTTCGATTGATGCATTTACAGTCCAATAAGACTTCGTGTGATCAACGTAATATCCAGGCTCTTGACCGCCAATAGCTTGAACCAGCTCTTTTTCGATATACATTGAGCCTGTTCTACGACCATCAACAGCAACTCTAAAGCCCTGCGTTTCATCTCTGAATTCAGTACCAATTGACAGCGTGTTTTCTGGTACCCTCATAACATTTTCTGTATCTGGAAAATCCAGGCCCACTGGACTTTCATAAGTAGCATCATTCAATGCCCCCGCTACTGTAAACGAAACCATCTCTGTTAGTTGCAGTCTACTATTGAATTCTGCGCCTTGAATAATTGCATCGCCAGTATTGTCATAGATTGCGTCATAATCAGGATGATCTACAAAGCCTAATGCAATTTTATCAGAAATATCTGTTCTAAAAAGAGTAGCGTCCATGCTAAATTTATCAGCATACCAAGACAAAGAAGCACTACTACTCCATGATTTTTCTGGCTCAATATCATCTGCGGTTACAACAGTTGGTGCCGATGAACATAAGTGCAAATCTTCAGCAAAAAGGTATGGGACACGGAATCCACCGCCACTGTTAAGTCTAAATACCATGTTGCTTGTTAAGTCATACTTAAGACCAAATCGAGGACTAAATGCAGAATCGTCCATTAGGGTACTTTTAGTTTTATCGTATCTTATTCCTGTTATCAATTCTATATCTTCACTAATGAAAATTTCATCTTGAATATATACCCCAGCCACTTCAGCTTCTCTGATACCTTGTACTTCATAGTTAATTGTCTCCTCCAGCTTTTCTTCACGCCAGCTCAAGCCAGTTGTCACAAGGTTCATTTCTCCAACTGGTTTATTAACCACCAAATCAGCAAGGTGCATTTTTTCAAAAGAGACAAAAGGCCTGGCTCCATTTGTTGCATTTCTATCATGCCTAGATCCCGTCAACATGAAATTAACAACAGAACCATCTTCAAATTTTTCTTTATAACCAAATCCAAATTCTGAACGATTAGTTGTAATATGCTCAGAATCTTCATCCATAGGATTGTCTATTGCTGGAAGCTCAGTATCTGGTGTTCCGTCACCATCAATGTCAATTTCTCGTAAGCCAAGATATCCACCTCTTCGGAACTCATTTAAGTGCCTGCCAAATAGAGTAAATCTTCGGTCGTCATCTTTAGCATAATAATGACCTTTAAAGTTCATCGATTGATTATTTCTTTCAACTCTATCGGTATATTGATCTGGTACACCAAAAGGCCCCGTCTCATCAGCATAATCGGTTTCATATCTTTGGGCTCCAAGAACTATTGCAAAATTTTCATGTCGAATAGATGTGGACACTGCTGTGTCAAAGGTACTGTGTTGACCAATATTCTGGCTTACCGATGCGGACGATTCTCCCTTGGCAGGCTCTCTAGTAATAATATTTATCACACCACCAATTGCCGCACTTCCATACAATGCTGAACCGGAACCTTTAACAACTTCGATTTTTTCAATAGTATCTGCCTGAATTTGTGATAGTCCATAAATTGAAGCCAAAGCACTAAATGTTGGCTGCCCGTCTATTAATATCATACTATAATCACCCTCAAGCCCCTGCATTCTCACAGAAGCGAAATTGCAATTGGTGCATGAAGTTTCAACCCAAACATTTGGCACAAGACCTTTTTTAAGTACATCAAAAAGATTACTTGCTCCCGATTCTCTTATTGTATTTTTTCCTACTACTTCTGTTCTAATTGCTGCGTCTCTTGAAAGCGATTCTGTTTTTGTTCCGGTAACAACATAATCTTCTGTTTCGTACACTTGCTCCTGCTGCGCAAAAGCAACTGATGAAATAAGAATAAATAGCAAAGCCACTTTCTGCATTCTCGACCTCTTCCCTCTTCTGGATGTAACTTCTAGGCTCGCCTAACTTTTCGTGTAGGCATAATAATAATTGTGAAATTCATGTCAATTTAAATTATGGTTTGTTTATCTTCGGAGTTTTTCTTGCTCACATTTTGGGCAAATATCTCCCGATTCATCTTTGCAGTAAAACCCAAATCCATTTAGCCATTCTGAATTATTGTTTTTACATCGGTTGGTATATTCAATAAACAATACAAGCCTGTCAACAATCTCTCTTGGCATCGCATGTTCCATTTTGCAAGCCACGGAATCCGCAAGAGCGCTATCTGTTTTTAAAATATCTGTGAAAAACATACGAAGGGCTTTATGGCGCCGTATAACATCTTTAGCGATTTCTTTGCCGATGTCAGTTAAGGAAATTTTTCCGTAGCGCTGATAATTTACAAGGTCTTTAGAATCTAACAATTGAAGCGCTTGGGTAACAGAAGAACTTTTTACTTTCAACTCTTTAGCCAAATCTTTACTTCTTACCACACCAAGCTTTTCATCAATACTAAAAATAGCTTCAAGATAATCTTCTTGGCTTTCGGTTAAATTCATATTATCAAATTCTGACACACCTACCTACCTTAAAACCTGAACCGATTTAAACATTCTGGAAATTTCAGGATCTGAAAACAGAGTTTCGTCGCTTCTCCATGCAGCAATAATCAGCATTCTGTCAAAAGCGAGAAACCCTTCAATCCATTTGCGCTTTTCGTTGTCGCCAGTGCATAGAAGCTGAATTCCCTCCATGCCATTACGCATAATTGGAGTCTGTTTTTGAATGATCAGGTTCTGGTTTTCGACCATAATAACAACATTTTCCAAAACATTTTCTGCAGTCATTACCTCTGATCCGTCTGCCAATTCAAAATAACTGAAAACAATAATGCCCTCTGTGTCTGAACGCTTGCATTCCGTACTAACTACGGCAGTGTTGCTGCTGTGTTCTGAAGCCACAACCCTTATTTTCTTTGCCGAACACCAGGCTGGCCATGTAGCAAAATAGCCTCCTTCAGCTTCCTTTGACAACTGATTCACGGTCTCGTTGCCTGTTGCTGGAAACGGCGTACTTGTCGATTCAGAAGTGACTTCTTTTGTAACTTCTTTTTCAGCTTCATTGCTGCCGCATCCACAAATCGCAACAATCATCATTAACAAAACTATTTTTTTCATGAGTTATTCTCCAAAAGTTGTTCAACCTGATCCATCAGTTTTTCAAACAGAGAAAACACTGCTTCCACAGGCTCTGCCGATGCCATATCAACGCCAGCCGTTTTCATGGTCTCAACTGGATAAACACTTGCTCCACTGCGCATAAACCCAAGATACTGTTCACGTTCTTTTTCGCCACCAGATAGAACTTTTTCAACCAACGCTGCTGCGCCCGCAAACGCGGTTGAGTATTGATAGACATAATAATTATAGTAAAAATGCGGTATTCTACACCATGTTCTGGAACTACGCACTTTATCAAACTCAACATCCGGACCCCAGTATTTTCGCAAAATCTCCAGATACAGTTCATCCAGCGATTCAGCTGTCAGAGTCAAGCCCTGCTCTCCACGTCGGTGAATTTCATATTCAAATTCCGCAAACATTGTCTGCCTGAAAACAGTGCTGTTAATTTGATCCAGATACACATCGAGCAGATACAATTTCTTGTGCCGATCATCAGTTTTCAGCAAATGCTCCATTAACAGCGCTTCGTTGAAAGTTGACGCAACTTCCGCAGTAAAAATTGGGTAATTGCTGTAAACATACGGCTGGTTTTTCGCTGCCAGGTATGAATGCATGGAGTGGCCCATTTCATGAGCAAGAGTGAATGAATCGCGCAGCATTTCACTCCAGTTCAGCAGGATATATGGATCTGTTCCATAGGTTCCAGATGAATACGCACCCCCGCGCTTGCCCTCATTCTCGTGAACATCGATCCATCTGCCATCAAGACCTGTCCGAACAATATCAACATACTCCTGACCAAGAGGTGCAAGAGACTCACACATCACCTCGCATGCTTCCTCGTAACTGAACTTGAATTCACCTTTAGGGAAAAGAGGGACATATAAATCATGTTCTGCAAAATCATCGAGGTTTAGAATTTTCTTTTTCAGATTTGCGTAGCGATGAATAATTGGCAGATTCTTATTAACTGTATCAATCAGGCTATGGAATACATCGGCAGGAATTGCAGTGTTATGCAGTGCCGCATCCAGAGTACTTTCATGGTTCCTGGCGCGTGAATAAAAACAGTGGGCTTTTACCTTGGAATCAATATTTGCCGCAAAAGTGTTGATATTGCCACTGTACGCATCCATAAATTTTTCAAAAGCCGATTTACGAACTTCCCGATTTTGACTGCGCAGATATTTACTATAAAAAGCTTTAGTCAGCGGCACCGTGTTGCCGTCTTCGTCAACTATCTCATCCAGTTTCAAGTCTGCATTGTCAAGTGCATTGAAAACGTTATTGCTACCACCAGCCATATCCCCTGACATTGCCAGCAGCTGCTCACGTTGTGGATCAAGTGTATGATCTCTGCTGCGCCTTATGTCATCTATAAAATGTTTGTAGTGGGAAAGCTTCGGTTCGTCTTTAAAGTATTTATCCAGGGTCTCATCATCGATAGCCAACAATTCCGGATCAAACCAGCTTACAGCTTCGCTATAAGAAACGGCCAGGCTGCCTGCCCTGCCATCGCGCTCAAGATTTTCACCCACACGAGTATCTTCGTCGCTGCGCATGCTGGCAAAAACACAAATACGACCAAGTTTTTCACTTGTGCATAAAATTGCTTCAATCGCTTTCAACAAATCAGATGCCGATTTTTCTGCAGCCCCACGATGTGTTCCCAGATCTTGCAATTCGGACTTCACTTGGGCAAAATCAGACTCCCATGCTTCAATATCGCTATATATTTTTTCAATATTCCATGTCAGCTCAGAAGATATTTCTGAACGCTGTTTTGACTTAACCATCATTCCTCCGTTATAGTAACTGATAATACATTTCGTGAATGTAGACATGAACTTCATTTGGTTCAAGTTCACATCTTAAAAACAGGAGAAATTATGGGTCTCATTGGCGCCCTTCTGGGCGGAACTGTTGGATATATGCTTGGTGGGCCACTTGGCGCGATGGTTGGCGGTAGCATCGGCTCAAGAGCTGGAAACAATCAAAGAAGCGCGGGCGGATACTCAGCTCAGGACGTTCAATCGACATTCCTGATTGCTGTAATCAGTTTAGCTGCCAAAGTAGCAAAAGCTGATGGAAAAGTTACCTCTGAAGAGATAGAAACATTTGACCGATTCCTCCAGCGTCTGGGCATGTCTGTGGCGGAACGGAAAATGGCTGCCAGAGTCTTCAATAATGCCCGCGATAGCTCTGTAACTACAGCTGAACTGACCAGACAAGTAAAACAGGTAATGGGCAACAATCGCGACCGTTTGCGAGATATTGTTGGTCTGCTCCTGGAAATAGCTCATGCCGATGGACATTTTCATAGTTCTGAAGAGCAGTTTATCCATAATGTAGCTCAACAACTTGGGCTTAGTGAACAGGAATACAACAGTTGCAAGGCGATGTTCAGCTCAACACCAAACACATCGTCATCCTATGCAATTCTTGGTGTAAGCAACAACGCCTCTGTAGATGAAATTAAATCTGCCTATAGAAAAATTGCGCGTGAATATCATCCCGATAAAATTCAGTCAAAGGGTCTTCCAGAAGACTTTATGGTCTTTGCCAAAGAGAAACTTCAGGCTGCAAACAACGCGTACTCATCAATCAAACAGGAACGCGGTTTCTGATGACATAGGCTCTCTTTTAGTGTAGTATCGCCAGGTTCTCGCATCTTCTGACTATCACAAGGGAGTTAAAGTGAAATTTTCTATACTGGTTTTGGCGTTGCTATGTATGATTGTATCTGTGTCCTCTGCAGATATTCGAGTTTCTGAGCCTGGCATTATCTCCGGTAGTGAACTTGCTGTTTTTGACGGCGCTCCAGTTGGCGATTTACATCTTTTCGCTTTCATTGGTGGATTCTGGTACGAATTACCGGTCCAAATTGATGAGCGTTCTGTTAGCGGCTCATTTTTTGAAGCCGACGATGGCCTGCTTGACGGCAACGATGAAGTTATCTTTCAGCCTCAGGACTTTGGTGACCTGGCTCCAACATCGGCATGGATTGATGATGTGGATTCACAAAACTACCCACGCCTGAAATTGTCTGTAGCTGACCCGGTTTTAGGCAGCACAACTATCGGGTACCTCTACCGCTCATCAACTCTTCCAGACAATCCAGACTCCTACATTAATTACGATGACATTGCAGATGAAATCATGACCGACACATATATGGTCGGCTTTGACAACAACGATTGGTTCTGGGATGAACTCAGGCTTTTTGATGGCAACGTCTATGGCGCAGACCTGATGGATCGCGAAAAAACTCGCATCAAAGGTACAATCCTCTGGACTAACTGGACCCGCAATGAGCAGGATTTTTCACCAATCCTGAAACGTTATGTTGGTGGACCGGTTCGAGTAATTCGTGAAACAAGACTCACTATCGAAGTATTGGGTATCACGTCAGAGTCTACAATGACCAAGCATTACTATGATTCATTTATGGTAACACCGGAAGATATTGCCACAATTGATCCTCTTGCCGGAATAAACATGGTGCGTCTTTCCTATGACCTTACCCCTGAAGCCATTGGATCTGTTGAATCCAACCTTAACAACGCAACTCTTCTGGCAGACGGTGTTCCTGATGGCGCAAACACAAATATTCCATCTTCAGAAATGTCTCATTTTTGGATCAAGATAAACCTCAATGGCAGCTCTCTGGTTTCAGTTGGTAATCAGTATGGTATTTCGAGCAGTAACGTGCTTTATCATCACGACGATTCCAGCGGCGGAACAGCTGACGGAACCAGCGATACCGGCGATGGTGCTTCTTATGGTGATATCGGAATTAGGATGAACAACCCAGCTTCCGGTTCGCACAGCACTTCAGCAAGTATGTATATGGCACTGGGTACTGACTTGTCCGGCATCGATTGCCAGAGCTGGTTTGATACCGGATTTAATTACGATGTTGCAAGTGAAGATTATGACAACACTTCTGCTGTTGATACTCCAGTAATAATTGCCAGCAATCTGCGCAATATCCCAAACCCGTTCAACCCTCTTACTGAAATTCAATTCCAGCTTGCAGATAACTGTAATGTTGAGCTGACTATTTACGATGCAACTGGTCGCATGGTTAACGTGCTCTATAGCGGTAGTCTTGCAAGCGGGCAGCAATCATTCACCTGGAATGGTAACGATCAACTTGGTCAAGCTGTTTCCAGTGGAACATACTTTGCCAGACTGCATGGCCAAAACATTGATCTTGTGAAATCGATGTCGCTGGTCAGATAATTTTGAATGTTAATCCAGAGCCCCGACAATATCGGGGCTCTTTTTTTGGAGAACAATGCCTGAGTTGCCAGAAGTTGAAAATATTGTTTTAGCAATGCGCGAAAAACTGCTCGGCAATAAATTGTCTCATCTCAATATTCGTCGTGCCGATATTTTTGAGCCTTCAAGTAGTGCGGTTCGCAAAGCAATTCTCGGCAAAAAACTCAATTCAATTCACAGGCATGGCAAATACATGATTCTTGGTTTTGACGATGCAAATCTGATGATTCACCTGCGCATGACTGGACAACTAATTCTCAACTCTGCTGACAAGCCAGATAAACACACTCACGCACTGTTTGATTTCAATGGCAATGAAGTTCGATACCGGGACATCCGCAGATTTGGCAGACTCACTCTGGTTGACCACCCAGAAAATCCCAGTGCAATAAAACACATCGGTCCTGATATGCTGAAAGCTGGTTTTGCTGACTGGAGCGAGAAAATGAGTCGGCGCAGAATACCAGCTAAAGCTGCCTTGCTTGATCAGAAAATTGCTGCTGGCATTGGAAATATTTATGCAGATGAAGCGCTGTTTTTAGCAAAAATTCATCCCCTGGCAAAACCGTGTGAGCTTTCAAGAGAACAACTGCGTGAACTTTTCAAACGAATAAAACAGGTTCTGCGGCTGGCTATAAAACATGGCGGTACAACATTTATGGACTTCCGTGATTTCAGTGGCAAGCCGGGGAATTTCAGAAGAAAGCTCAGGGTTTTTCAACGAGACGGCGAGCCGTGCAGAGACTGCAACTCAACACTTGAGAAAATCAAAGTCGGCGGCAGGTCTACTCACTTTTGCTCACAGTGCCAGAAGTAATTTCCTCACGATTGTTGAATACTCCAGCAACTCCCAGAAGAACCAGCACAGCCCCGCTAATTGTCCAGATAGTAATCGGCTCACTTAAAACAATATATCCAAGTATTACTGCTACAACCGGATTGACATAAGCATAAGTCAGGGTGATTTGAGTTGGTAACAATGTCAGAATTCGCATATATGATGTAAAAGCCAAAATCGATCCAACAATAGTCAGATAAAAAAGTGCAGCCCAAGCTGTTGGGGTTGGGTCAGGCATCGGCTCCTGGCGAATAAGCATCACTATCAAAAACCCGACAGCACCAAACAGATGTTGCCATCCCGAAACTACCGTAACATTCAACGATGGTGTTCTACGTATATACCATACAGTGCCCGCAGCCCAAGTCAGCGGAGCCAGCAACAAACCGATCATCGGTCCAAGTTGGTGGCTTGAAGAACTGATGTCTGGCCAGGATAAAACTGCCACTCCACCGATTCCAATGACAATAGACAAAGCAAGTTTCCAGTGAGGCAACCTGCGATCAATAACCATGTCAATCAGTGAAATCCAAACTGGAAGTATTGCGACAACAAGTGCGGCCATACTGCTATGAATTTTTGTCTCTGCCCAGGTAACAAGTCCATTACCGCCGGTCCACATCAACAGACCCAGCGCTGCAAGTACAGCGGCTTCATTGCGCGTTATTTTAACCCGATTACGGGAAACAAGATTCCATCCCAGGAGCAGAATGCCGGCAATTGTTACACGCACAAACGCGAGGGTAAATGGCGGAAAACCAGCTCCCTCGCGTACGGCTAATCTGATTGCAAGATATGTGCTGCCCCAGCCCAAATACACAACCATCAAGTGCATCAAGCCGGCTTTACTTAATTTCAATGCGCAATGTCCCTACTGAACAAGAGTCAATTTTATCGACCTGGAATATCCAGGTGCTTCTCTCTGTATTATAGAATGATTTTTATAGCCCCATCAGTTCTCTGACATATTTTGGTGCCGGACTGCCATATGAAATCAGTTCGTCGTGGAACTTCTTCAAGTCAAAATTGTCATTCTTTTTTGCAGAATCTCTGAGCAAATTCATTTCCGTTACACCAACAAAATATGTACTCAGCTGAGTTGAGCTCTGATTTGCCCGATACCATTTACCCAGCGCTTCGCCTTCTTCCTGATACCCCTGTTCCATCATCAATTTGATAGCCTCTTCTTTACTCATGCCTCGGCAATGAATTTCCTGATCGATGATTGAGTTTATCGCAACTCGAAGTCTCATCTTCAGCTGCTGCAACTGAACTTTTGGTCCGCCATAGCCGTGTTCTGCCATCACCTGTTCTGCATATACTGCCCAGCCTTCAACAAAAACTCCACTGCCAAGCATTGCGCGAGTTGCTGTTGGTGCATTGAACACATTAGCGTGAGCAATTTGCAGGAAATGCCCAGGCATCGCTTCGTGAATGGTTAAATCCTCAAGCATATAATCATTATATTCGCGATAAAAAGATTCGCGCTGCTCATCACTCCAGCTCAAAGGTGGTGGCGCGATGGCATAAAAAGTTGTCTCATTTTCAGCAAATGGTCCCGGTGAATCACAGTATGCAATGCTGTATCCACGCTGAAATTCCGGCATCAAAATAATCTCGACTTGATCTGCGGGAACGGTTACCAAATCATGTTCTATAACAAACTCGGTGCATCTTTTCAGCCCTGCTTGAGCCTCAGCAACAATAGTCGATTCCTCTGGTCTGTCTTCAGCAAGCCTGTCCATTACCTGTTTTATAAGTTCTCTGTTTTCTGGCAAATCTGCTTCTGGATATAGTTCTGCATAAAGAGGTTTTGCCAGGAGATACATTTTGCGTTGTGTTTTTTCCAAATCGGTCCAGGCAGCT
>JAAESD010000245.1 GCA_024229695.1 bacterium | reverse complement strand
TAAATCCGTGTCATTTGATTCAATGAATACCCCCCGATCAACCATAAACAGGGATCAAATCAATGCCCCAACCGCCTTATTTTCGGCTGACCTATTGCGCATAATATGTAATTTGTCTAGTTTTATAGGCTCAGAACCGCTTCGAGTTTTGTCGGATTATACAGCTCCATGGAGCCTAGGTTGTTGTATTGATTTTTTCCCCTCTAAAGAGGAGAGAAATCATGCAAAGATCAAAAATCAATGCTAATAAGTACCTTACTATATTCGTCAGAAAATACCAATGTCCTGACTCTCAGGAATGGAAATCTTTTGGTGCCAATATGCATCTCGTTAGAAAAGATGTTGTTGCTGCGAAAAAAATCCTAGAAGGCGAACACTACAAATGCACTCTGGTTAGATATCTCGACAGAGATGATCCCATCGATCCTTGGAGATCAGTCATCGCTACCACCCCAGTTGATGAAATCGTGCTTTGATCATGACTAGGTATTATCACGAAAACGTCCACGCCAATGGCAGCACAAATAACATTGAAGCTGCTGAGGGCAAATTAACCCCTTGGGACTGGCTATCTGGATCTCTAATGAAGGATCTGTTTAATCTTAATATCTGGGATCCAGATGCAAGGAATACACTCTTAAAACAGATAATGAATGCTTTAAATGGCAGATTCCCTGAACCACTCACCATAACCCCTCAGATGTTATATGGCACTGAAGCAGAGGTGGCTGGGATGCGAACTTGTTTGACCTTGGCTGGATTGCCAGTCAATGATCTGCTTTTTCAATGGAAGTTTGGTACCGCTTTCTTTCATAAAGACCTGAAGCTGGCTTGCAGCTTGGATGGGATCTATGAGATGGGCGACCAACCCATAGCCATGAGAACTGATCCTGATAACAACATTATCACTCCAAATGATGAAACATTGTATTTATCCGGGAAGGGTGTCATTGAACATAAGACCACCAGAGACAGCTATGATGATAAATCAATTTGTCCTGATTATTATGAGATCCAAGCCAAGGCCAATCTTGAAGTCATGGCCTCCAATGATCCTGATTTTAAGTGGTATGCAGTCTCAGTGATCTATGGCAACCGCCCTCATATTTATTTCTTTGAAAGAGATCCCAATTTTGCAGCTGTCTTGGAAGACAAGGTGAATGATTTTTATCGCAGATTGGAAGAAGAAGATTATTACCCGCCTGAGACATCAAAAGGATGTGACTTGCTCAATCCTGTGATCAATGAGGAAAGATGCATCAATCTTTCAACTGATGCCTTAGAAGCTGTGCAAGCGATCCAAGCTGCCAATAAAGCGAAGAAAGAACTCGATAAGATTATCGATCTCAATCAGATGATCATTAAGGCAGAAATGTCAGATGCAAAAACTGGCATTGCCTTCTATGAAAATGATGATGGGAATGAAGTTCTCGTTGAAGCCAAGAGACGGGTGATCAATAGAAAGGCAACCGTTGATAAGTTTGTTCCCGGTAAGCCAGCCAGATCCACTCTATCCCCTAATATCTATATTAAGGAGTCTATCAATGACTAAGAAAACAAGAGCAAAAGAATACAATGAGTATTTAGAAAGAAGAAAAATCTTGACCAATATGACCGGATTATCCAAGTCAGAGTTTCGCACTAGGAATAATTGCCTAGATACTTTCAATGCCATACTAAAGTTTTACATCAGCAATGATAAGTGTCCTACGATTCGAGAACTGAAAGAGGAATTGGATTTAAACAGCGAGAGTCCAGTATATGATCGAGTCAATTACTTGGACTCTCTAGGTATGATTTACAAAGACCGAAGCGGTCAGATAAGTTTGAAAGAACCCAATTTCAATTTTTGATTATTCCTTAGATTTGTAGATATTCAGTGCCAACAATTCGATGAACCGATAAATCTGATGGATAATTGCATTATCCTTCGGAGTTTTGGTGAACATACAAATGGCAGATGCGACTGAAATAATCATAGTCCAAATGTCTATTAATTGTTCCATGTTTTAACCTCTATATTATTATTTTTTTCGATTCATAAAGCCGACAGCAGACCTAACCCCAAACGAGCAAGCTACGACCAGACTCAATAAATATTGGTACCAATCAGGCATTTCTTCCAAGACTGCAAAACCTTCTTTCACATAAGGCACCGCAGATGGGATGAAGCACAGAATGAGTGGAATTGAAAAGAGGAGGGTAAGCCATTCATCTTTGAAACTGTTCCCGGCATTTTGTTGAGCCACAGTATCCCAGTCGGCAGCATGTTTGGCTTTCGCTTCTGATTTGGAGATGCGACCATTGAGATAGGTCGTCCCAAGTTTGCCGAACAGCTTTAAAAATTGAATCATTGAACCAAGTAGGAAATTAACATGGCAAAAAGGCTAGAGATGATGGTTGCCAACGCAAGCCTGATCTGGGTATTGAGAGTGGTTAGCTGTGACTCAATGGACTCAAGCCTTCTGTAAGTCTCTCGCCATCTTTCATGCTCTGCTGCTTCATGGGAGGTCAAACGCTTGTCAACTTCCTGAAGCCTCTGTGTTGTCGTCAATTTGCTGGTCATTAATGACTCCTAATTCTTTTGCTAGTTGACCCAATAGCCATTGATAGGTATTGGATAAAGAAGTGTATTGTGTTTGTGCTTCCTTAAATGCTGTTTCAGATTCTTCCACCTGAGGACTTAATTCCCTCAACTCGGTATATAAATTCTTTGCTCGATCATTGAAATCCTCTATCTCGTATTCGATTCCATTGAAATTAACTTTCTCTGCTTCCATTTTTTTCTCCTTATATCAAAATGCTGAGTGTTTGTAGTACAAGTCCAATAAAAACAATCCAAAAACCTTTTTGGTAATCAAAATTATCTCCGTCTTTCTTTTGCATGGGTTAAACAGTGAATGTCTCCACTGTTGGGTTTTTTTGCTCATCGATGTCTGACTTGATAGATGCTTTTATTTTTGTGATTTCATCTTCACCGAGTGCATCCTTGACCCAATCAATAACGATTGTTTCAGTCAAATTGTTTTTGCTAACAAATGTGGATGGGTCAAGACTTTCTGTGTCCAGACTTACTTGACCATATTGAAAAGCAGTATATTTTTCATTGGTATGTGGATTGATTTCTGATGAAGTTCCAATCATTCTCCAATGAGCTGTAAAAACGACATCAGCGAAACCTTTGTATTCAATATATGCTTCGACATTGGGGTTTTGGAATGTGTATGTATTTGCCATATTATGCTGCCTCTAATTCTGCAACTCTTGCTTCGAGTTCTTGTATTGCTTTGATTAAGATTGGTACAAAGACAGAGTATTTAACTGCTTTGATTCCTGTTTCATTGCATTCTTTGATAAGACTGGGGAAGATCGGTTCAATTTCCTGTGCAATGACTCCGATTTGCTTTAAATCATTATCGATCAAATTGTAGTTTCTGATCTGTACTTGCTTGAGGTCTTCCAGTTTATCGGTTGCATCAACGATATTTTCTTTGACACTTTGATCTGAGATACCAGCATATGAATTATTGGTATTCATAACATCTCCATCACCATAAACCCTGAACTCACCAGCATTTCCATATACATTCATGACATGGCTTGCGCCACTTACATTTTTAGAAAACTTGGGTCTACCATCAGCAAATAAACAGATTCCAAAATTTGAAGTGCCGATTGTTGTTGAGGTTGTACCCACCAATAATGCTCCTGATGAATTTATCCTTATGCGTTCTGCTGCATTGGTATGAAAAGCCATGTGATTATCAATATTGCTATACTGAATACGACCTATATCCTCATCATCCGTGTCACCAAATTCAAGATAAGCATAATTATCATTTGCAGCCGTAATACGAAGTTGTGTTCCACCAGTGCTACTTACATGTAATTTAGTGTTTGGACTATCAGTCCCAATACCCACGTCGCCACCATTAGGATTCAATAATAAACTCTTAGAAGTAAAAGATGTATTTCTTGCTGCTGCCTGAATATAAGCCGAGTCGACTGAATCATCAGCACCCATATACATAGATGTATAAGCGTTATTTGCATTTGAATTTATTGTTAAACCATGTCCGGTATGAGCATCATAATCACCAGCATCTAAAATATCTACTTTACCTTGCGATGGACTATCAGTCCCAATACCCACGTTGCCAGAGCTGTCGATGCGGAGGGCTTCTGAGCCAGCCGTTTCAAGAATCATATTGCTACTAGCATCAACCGATAATTTACCTTTTTCAGCTCCTCCAGAACCAAGTCTTAAAACAGCCGTGCCACTGGAAGGGTAAATACGAGTTTCACCCGCTATTTCTAAAGGCGCTGAAGGACTTGCGGTGCCGATCCCTAGTCGCTGATTACCATCGAACCTTGCTGCTTCAGTTCCACCAGTCTCAAACTTCAAATTTGAGCCATCATAAACGATGAAATCTTCTCCTGACTTTTTAAACCTGACTGCTGTTCCTTCCATTCTGATGTTGGCATCACCCGATGATGCAATTCCATGAATTAACTCAGCTGGTGTTGTTGCACTCCCAACTCCTAAGTTTCCCAAGACATTGAGATTGGATGGGGCTGTGTTGGATGCATTCATTGCTATTGGCAGTGTCAGCCATGCATCATTGGCACCATTTCTCAGCTTGATTATATTATTGGTTGTATCAACCCATATCATAAATGGGTACATGTTTGCTGGTTCTGCTGTACCTGAATTGGCACTGGCAATGGCAGTAAGCACATTATTTAAATCTGCTCTGACTGTTGCACCACTGGCATTTGCTATTGAATAATCTGCGACTTGACTCATTGTTTTTCCTCTAAATTGTAATTTTACCTTAAGTTGTTGTAAATCTCATTAAATTAATTAATATCCTCTAGCTACAAAGTCGAAAGTCCTTGAAATTGAAGCATCTGAGCTGTTAAAAAAGTGAATTGTAAATCCAGTATTAGAAACAGAGGCGACTGTGTAATAATCACCTGTGTCCATATCTTGTGCTGTTATTGCGACAGCTGGTGTTGTTTGTTTGAATGCATTATCAAAAGTCACTGCATATGCAGAGGCAGTTGAAGTTAATCGATCTTGATTGAACCTGAAGAAACTTTCTAATTTTCCAGCAAGTTCACTGATATAAATTTGATGCGATGAATCCTGAGTTGATACTTCAGTTTTGAATTTAAATGCTCGACCATATACAGAATTGTTTGTGAATTCAATCCAGCTTGACCAACTAGGAGTTCCCGCTGGATCATCATTGGTTGAAGCATAATACATCTTTAATTTTGCATCATCATAGAGATTCAATGAATCAAAGTCTTCCCATGTGTCCATATAAGCGACACGATTATCAAGATATCCTGAGATATCAGCTGATGTCCATGTACCAGAGCTGACCAGTCCAACATTCGCAACCTGACCATAATCAATGTAATTTGTAAACTCATATGTACCTGACTTCTCCAATTCACCCAAAGAATCGAATAAACCCCAAGTATCGAGTAAATCTGTGACATCATCGATATCAATTGCAGATTCCAATTTCAGGGTATTGTCATCGGCAATGACCAAATTCGTTTTTGTACCAGCCCATCCACTTGTTGCATAATCCTCGGTGTTTGTTTGAAAGTTGAATTTATCAAACATATTTGGTGACACAGTGTTTATGACCAATGTTGCATTGGTTGATTTGTGACCTGTTGAATCGACTGCTTTGATTAAATAAGTGCCAACCAGCAATGGCACCGTGCATCCGTTTTCATTCCCAGCGATATATTCTGCCAATATTCTTGATTCTCTCCAAAGACCGCTGGAAGTCAGACTGCTATGTCTGATTTCATAATGACCACCGATGTTCACATCAACGTCATCGACCAGATCCCATCGCAAGTGTGCTTCTTCAGAGTCTGCTCTTAAAAAGAAATTATCGACATCAGCTGGTGGATCGGTCAGCCCTGATATTTCAGCTATTGTTGAAGCCCATATTGAATAAACATTGGCATCATTTTTGGCTCTGACTCTGAATTCATAGTCTCCCGGTGCGATATCATTGAAATCGAAGAAGTTGCCTGATGTTGCACCCGGTGATTTAAATGGCACTGTACCGATTGATCTGAACTGCACTTCATATTCATCGATTCCAACACCCAAATCTTCCCAATCAGTGTTCCCAGAACTGCCAGTGAAATTCAGTCTTGCTCTGGCCTTAACACCTGAACCAGTGGTTGAAACATACAATGATTCAGTGACATTTGTGATCGCTGGTGGATTGACTGCTGGCAAAACTGTAGTGCCTCTTACTTTAATCACAAGGGCTTTATCATATGATTGAATGCCAAGACGATTGACAGCCCTGACATAAAAGAAATGAATACCAATCGGCAAGTTATCAAAGATATATTCTGTTGATTCTGTTCGATTGGAAACATGTCTTTTTTGAAATTTGCCTCTCCCACCATATAATATTGGTCTGCTGGCTCGACTCATGCTGATGACATATTCTTTGATATAAATGTCTTCAGGTGCATCCCAACTCAATGTCACTCGGTTCGTCAATGTTGGCTCGTCAAATAATATAGTTTCTTCTGATGAAAGGTTCCTGACAGCTCTGATAGCAGTCATATCAGGCAAATCAGTATTATTTGCTGCTGGAACTTGTAAGCTGATGTCATTCATAGAATAAACATCATCACTATATTCTTTGGCGGTAAATGAAATCTCATCAACATAATCCATCGATATTTCTAATACTCTGAATTTTTTGCTTGTCCATCCCATTGAAGCGGAAGTGATTGTTACCACATCTCCGCATTCGACTTGCAATGATTCCACTGTGGCTTTGAATTGCACAACCATTCCTTCTCTGGATTGATTTAGAGCCTGTCTAGCGATCATACTTGCAGTGCGGTAGTCACTGGTAAACGGAAGCTCTATTGAGCCTTCTAACAGCAAATCATTGTCATCGGCATCTCTGGCAAATGCTGAATCTTCAATGGCAAAATCATTCGCCCATTCTTCTTCGCTGTTAAAAAAAGATGCTTTGCATCGATTCCATCTTGTTGATTTGGAACCAACTGAAACCTTTAAATCTCCAATCATATTATCTGTGGTGAAACCGAATGTACTTGAATCTATTTTATCCAGCATCAATTTGTATTTCCCACCTGTAAATATTAGAAAACCTCTACAGGAAGTTAAAAGTTTGGTTAGATTATCAATGGATGTGGAATCTGTGTTTACAACTCCGTTACAGCCATATCTGATTTGATCAACATCTTCGATTGTTACGGTCTCATCACAGTAGTTGGCAGCTGTTATGAAGCTCGTATCATCGATATCAGATGTCAATATTGACCTTCCATATCTGGTATTGGTTAAATAATCTCTAATGCATAGTGCTGGGTTATTTGAATATCTCAATAATCCCCCTGATTCAATTGTAGTATCTCTGATGTCTCTGATTCTTTTTCCTGAAATATCAAAATTTATAAATGGCAATCCAGAAGTCCAAATCTCTGTGTTGTATTCGAGTCTGACGTATGCATAACACATGCCCGATAATGTGCAATTTGAACTCCATAGAGAAGTTGCATTAACTAAATCAGAATCAGCAACCTGATCATCAGCACCACTGTGAAAATTAACTTTGATATAGGCTCTGTTATCATCACCACCTCTAAACCGAGAATTTATACTGCCATTAGTGTTATACAGAGCCATGTCATTAATATAAACCTGATGCAATTGAGAAACTTCACCCTCAGAAATTGCAAAGACCAGATGAAGGAACTTATTATCAACCCCTGTGCTATGCACAAAAACTCTGGTTCCACCAACCCTTCTTCTGCCATAAATAACTGGTATCGGTGCAGTGTTGGATGGTGCATTAGCTCGAATGGAAATGCCTTCTTGCCCCATATCGCTCACTTTTGGTGCTGTGATTTTACCAAGTATCTTTTGAGCCGATAAGACAGCCCCTGTGGTGACAATACCAGCCACAATCTTGGCAACGGTTCCACCACCAAGCCAACCAGCAACTGCTGTGAATATTCTTGCTGCTATTGATCCGGCCATTATCTGACCCTCAATGCATAATCGAAATTGAGATGAGCCAATGGAATGGAGATCACTCCCTTTTCTTCATCGGCACTCATCACTCGATTTCCCAAAACCAAATGAGCAGCTTGGAACATTCCCAAATCTTTAATCAATATGTCTCCAATACTGACTCGGTTGATGTGAATTTCATCGGCACCATTTTCATACATAGCATCCTTCAACATGAATGGATAATCTCTTTGAAATCTGATTGCTGATCGCTTGTTGTCGTATTTTCCGAGTGCTTCTTTTAATAAATCAGTACCCAACATGTGATCCATGTAATCAAGCACAAATGTATTGCAATCAAACAAACCCCAAATAAATGGCTTGCCTAAATACTTCTCAGCGAAACGATGAATTTTTATTTCATTGTAAGACACTTGGAACCCCTAATTTAGATAACTCACCACCACCGAGTTCAGCTGATGTTGCTTTAACTGGTAAAAATACAACTGAATTAGAGCCACCACCAATGCTTGTTGATGCAGCTGCTGTTGTTGTTGTAAATGTCACTGAGTCAGTATTTGGAACACTGACCACTGTATGTTCTTTATTGAGTTCAGAAGGATCCAGACTTGCCACTGGCATGGTATTGAATAAAGTGAATGTATCACCCACTGCAAGACCATGATTGCCTTCATGCAGTGTCACTGTGGTTGAACTGGCAGTGGTTTCCAGAGGAGGGGTGACGGGTGTTGCTGCATCAATTGTGACTGAATTGCCACCGCCTTTTGTTGTTGATGATGCAGTTCCAGATGATACAAAGCTGACTGTGTTTTCAGTTGCAGCTGTGATTGTTTGAGTTCCATTGATATTGGCAGCCACAATTCCACCTGTATCAACCGCCCCAGCAATGACCACTGTATCTCCAACATTTTTTGTGTTGTTCGCTATCTCAACCTGAACAGTTGTTGATCCTGATGTAGTCTTAATGGGTGGTGCTGTGACTTTTTCAAAT
>JAAESD010000244.1 GCA_024229695.1 bacterium | reverse complement strand
CCTCAAGATCAATTTGATGATGAAGTCACATATGCCCGAATGCTTAGCAAAGAAGACCAAATGATCGATTGGGAACAATCAGCCTTGTCCATTCACCGCCAAGTCATGGGGCATTACTCAAATGCCTATACAACTTGGGGCAAAAAAAGACTAAAAATCCATTCAACCGAGCCTTTGGTCGAAAGATTACGTTCAGATCTATCTGAAGATGTTCATCATCTACTTGGCAAATGGGGGCAGGGCGAACATAAACCTGGAGAGATATTGGCATCCGAAACAGGAATTGGCATTATCGTCAGCACAGGGGGCTGCCCAATAGTTATTCGGCAGGCACAAGTTGAAGGGAAAGGGATAGCGAAAGGCAATGTATTAATTCAACAGTTGCAATCCGCTAAAGGCCAAATACTTGGCGGAACAGCCAGATTACCCCAATAAGACCATATCGCCGAGAGCAATCCTGTCAGGCCAAGTTTGCAAGACCAACTCAGTAGGCCAAGAGGCCATTTCAAGAGGAAGGATGCACAAGTATATGAGAACGAAGCAACGAACAAATGATCATCAATTATGCATTGTTATCGATCGGAACAGTCCGTTTCGAGAAGCCCCAAATAAATAATATTACAACTAGCGATAACATCAACCATTCCGAAATGACCAATGCAGGGCAAGCAAGAGTAACAATAAGTTTGGCGCCTACAAGCGCTACAGCCAAATACCCTGCCGTCTCAAGACGAGTGAATATACTCAACCAATGTATAAAGAGTCCGGACGTGAACCGCAGTGCGATCACGCCGATCACAGCTCCAGTGATGACCAATAACAACTGATCACTAATTGCAACTGCTGCCGCTACACT
>JAAESD010000243.1 GCA_024229695.1 bacterium | reverse complement strand
GAACTGATTAATGCTGTGGAAAGAATGGTCTTTAATTGCGACGGTGATGTTATTGAACTGAAACATCTCTCTGCTGAAATCACTGGCTCTGCTCTTGCCGGCAGTACAGGCTCATTTGATTATCAGGTAACGGCAGCTAAAAAACAGATTCTGACTGCTGCGTTGGAGCGCAACAATTGGCATCTGACAAACACAGCAAAGGAACTTGAATTGGCCGACCACTCCAGCTTGACAAAGATAATGAAACGGCTCGGATTGAAGTAATTGTGTCGCTTTGAACACAATATTTTGTGTCCAAATGAACACATAATTGAACTACATATATTTAACTACGTCATTACAGCTCACATAACACGTTGATATATAAGATGTTATAAAATCTTCCGGTTTTCCTCTGTCCAATGGCTCTCCGCTTGCAAAATAAGTAGCAATAGTTGGTTACTCATTCACAAACAGAGGAGAAAGTCATGAAAAAAGTCAACTCAAAAGGGATCGGATTCCTGGAAGCATCAGTAATGTTCGTTTTAGTTCTGTTCATCGCAATTGGCATCGGTGTAAAAATGAACAGCAGCGATAGCGAAGTCGCAGTTCAAACTACCGAGGTAGAACAGGTTGTTGAAGTTATCGAACCAGCTCCTGTTGAAGTCACAGATGAAGTTGAAGAAATTGAGGTCATAACTGTTACTGAAAGCAGTCTTGATCGCAGAG
>JAAESD010000242.1 GCA_024229695.1 bacterium | reverse complement strand
TTCTCAGCTTCACCATCAATATCGGAACCTACCTGAGACCAAGTGCCTGAGTTGTTTTGATAAATACGGACATGGCCACTATTTTCACCATTGCCACCATTTTGATCAGCACCAATCGCAACAATAGAGCCATCACCTGAGAGGGAGACAGAAACGCCAGAGTGATCAAACTTTCCTTCACCATCAATATCGTCACCTATCTGAGACCAAGTGCCTGAGTTGTTTTGATAAATACGGACATGGCCACTATCCCACAAATCATTTTGTGGAGCACCAATCGCAACAATAGAGCCATCACTTGAGAGGGAGACAGAAGTGCCAGAGTAATCATTCGCAGCTTCACCATCAATATCGGAACCAATTTGGGTAGCCTCTGATGCAATAGTTGCATTAGTCGGATTCGATAAAGTCACTGTCGCAGTCTCATTACTTTCATCTAAGGTGTCGACTAAGATTGGTACATTAATACTGGCGGTTGTATTACCAGCAGCAATAGTCACCGTACCGGAACTCGCTGTGTAATCACTTCCTGCCGTTGTTGATACATCAGAACTAGCATAATCGACAGTGACATCTTTACCAGAGACTTCGGATAAAGTCACAGTAAAAGTTGCATTGCCTGCAGAGCTAGATTCGGTATGAGACACGTTATCAATTGATAAAGTCGGTACTGGGTCATCGTCAACAATGGTTAATGTGCCAGTGGCGTCACTGATTGAAGCATTACTGGCATTCGATAAAGTCACTGTCGCAGTCTCATTACTTTCAT
>JAAESD010000241.1 GCA_024229695.1 bacterium | reverse complement strand
GGGAGTGCTTTCTGTGGTTAATGACACATTTCTTCTGGCTTTTGGTGTCAGCATGGCCGTGATCTCGTCACAGTATCCATTCCGCGAAACTTGGCTCACGGCAAAGCTTGTCGGCTTGGTTGTTTATGTTGTGCTTGGTACGATTGCTCTGAAGAGAGGAGAAACGAAAGCCATTCGTGTTACCGCAGGCATATGTTCTCTATTTGTAGTGATCTATATTGTATTTGTGGCTATCAGTCGAATGCCAATTGTTTTTTCGTTCATGCCTGCTTAGGTGCCTCTGCCGTCCGCTCCTTAATTGTAGACTTTCATTTCTATTGATGCTGCTTGATATTGATGTGGTTTGAATGATAACTTCGCCTCACCAAGCAGTGGGAAATTCGGAGATTTGTTGTTCAATGTCTTGCCAAGCTCGCTCGCTCTTGGTCTGGCTGATTTGATGTTGTTTAAATTCCTGGTGGCAGCTCATGTCCTTGCCGCAACAGTTTGGACAGGAGGGCAATTGCTGCTCAATTTACGTGTGTTGCCTAAGGCCTTGCAGGAGGGGAGTGTTGCTCAGATCCGTTTC
>JAAESD010000240.1 GCA_024229695.1 bacterium | reverse complement strand
GATAGAGGAAGCGTGGAAGAAGTCACTGAAGATATTCCAAGCACCAAAGGATCTGAAGGTGAGCCAGTGGGCGGATCAGTTCAGAGTTCTTAGTTCTGAATCATCAGCTGAACCCGGCAACTGGTCAACCAGTCGTGCGCCCTATCAAAGAGAGATCATGGATGTCATTGCTGATCGATCCATTGAGATTGTAGTATTCTCAAAATCATCTCAAGTGGGTGCCACTGAGATCATCAATAACATCATCGGATATTATATTGCTCAGAATCCCTCCCCTATTCTGGTGCTGCAACCGACATTGGATATGGCTCGAACTTGGAGCAAGGACAGACTGGCTCCCATGTTGAAAGCAAGCCCAGCACTATCAAACAAAGTCAAAGAGCCGAGAAGCCGAGACAGTGAAAATACAGTGCTGCACAAGAAGTTCCCCGGAGGGAACCTATCAGTCGTTGGTGCCAACTCAGCCTCCTCACTTGCATCAAGGCCAGTGCGGATCCTGTTGTGCGATGAGGTGGATCGTTATCCCGATTCAGCAGCAACCGAAGGAGATCCCGTACAGTTGGCAATCAAAAGAACTCAAACATTCTGGAATCGGAAGATTCTTATGGCATCAACCCCAACCATCGATGGAGTGAGTCGAATACAAGCAGCATGGGAAACATCCGACAAGCGATTCTATTTGGTGCCTTGCCCTCATTGTGATGAGAAGCAAAGATTGGAATGGAAATATGTGCAGTGGGACGAAGGGAAGCCAGAGAGTGTTTATTATGCTTGCCAACATTGTGGCGGTGTCATTGAGGAAAAGCACAAAATCAAGATGCTGCAAGATGGCGAATGGAAGGCAAGCGAAGAAACAAAGAAAGTCGCTGGCTTTCATATTTCAGAATTGTATTCACCTTGGTCAACTTGGGAAAACATGGTTCAAACATTTCTGGAAGTGAAGAAGCACCCGGAACAATTAAAGACATTTATCAACACAGCCTTGGGTGAAGTATGGACTGATCAGGGAACTGAGATTGAGACACATGAACTGATGGCAAGGCGAGAGAATTATGATGCAACACTGGTTCCAAAAGAAGCCTTAGTCATTACAGCTGGGGTTGATATTCAAAAGTCTCGAATTGAAATACAAACAATTGGATGGGCTATGGATTCTCAATCTTATGTGATCGAATACAAAATATTCTGGGGCGAGACTGCACAATCAGCAGTGTGGGAAGAATTGGATGAGTTCCTAAAGAAGAAATATAAAAAGGATGATGGCAGCTTCATTGGTATCGCATGTACCGCTGTTGACTCTGGTTATCAAACTCAATCGGTCTATAATTTTTGCAAAGGTAAATCAGGCAGAAGAATATTCGCAATCAAGGGAATGAGTACAGCCGGAAAGCTGATTGCGGGTCGCCCTACTCAAACAGGAAAGCAAAGAATCCCATTGGTGCCTGTTGGAACCGATACCGCGAAAGAAGTCTTATTCTCTTGGCTTCAAGTGGAAGATGTTGCTCCCGGCTACATTCATTTCCCCACTGACTTGGATGAAGAATACTTCAAGCAGCTGACCTCAGAAAAAAGAATAATCAAATATGTTAAGGGTCAAAAAAGATTGGTGTTTAAACCAATCAGGGAAAGGAATGAAGCACTCGATACATGGGTCTATTGCTTGGCTGCCTTTCATGTATTACAGCCCAATCTCGAAAAGATCGCCATGCGAAAGAATGAAATCAAAGAAGAGCGAAAACCGCCCACACAATCACCGGGTCTACAAAGGAAACTACCTAGAAAATCTTTCGCCAATTCATGGAAATGAAATAAATACAACAACTTAGGGATAACGCTTGACATTAAAAAAGTGGCTCAATATCCTTACTTATAATTGTGCAAAAGGAAATCATCGGTGGCGAACCTTTTTAATTCAGTCAACTATCCAACTCAGGTTCCAGATACGCTGACCATAGGTGATCGGTTTGTTTGGAAGCGAACTGCGATGGTTGCCGATTATCCGATAGCAACATATCAAGTCAAATATTCATTTAGATTGCTCAGTTCCGCTGCGACAGAGATTGCAATAACAGCCACAGAAAATTCTGATCCAGATGAATACATTGTCGAGGTCGGATCAAGTACCACAGCTGCTTATACCGCTGGCGATTACACATACCAAGAATACGTTGTTCGAAGCTCGGACTCAGAGCGAATTGTTTACAGCACAGGCATTATCAAATTAGAGCCAAACTTGGATGCAGATACCTCTGACCCAAGATCAAGCGCGAGAAAGATACTGGATGGATTGAATGCCATGCTTGAGAATCGTGCATCCATTGATCAAATGTCGATGAGTATTGCTGGTCGATCCTTGAGCAGAATGACTCCCGCTGAGATCAGAGATTGGCAGCAGCACTATCAATACATCGTCAGCAAAGAAACTAAAAAAATGAGAATTAAAAAAGGACAGCCCACTGGTTCTGAAATTAAGGTGAAATTTTAATGGCATGGTATGACAGATTATTAAGAAGAAAGAAAAAGACTTCTTCATTCAAGCGGTCTTATTCTGGGGCGCAAGGTGGAAGATTGTTTGCGGATTGGGTTGCATCAAATAACTCAGCAGATCAAGAGATATCCACTGCACTACAAACATTGAGAGATCGATCCAGAGCATTGGCAAGAAATGATGGGTATATATCCAGATATTTAAAAATGCTGATCAATAATGTGGTCGGTCATTCAGGGATTCGTCTTTCAATGAAATCAAGAAACGATGATGGTTCACTGGATATCGCTGGTAATCAAATCATTGAAAGTGCTTGGCATGATTGGTGTCGAAATGGAATACCAACAGCCAATGGCAGACAGAGTTTCATTGATTGCCAACAGTTATTTGTGGAGTCACTAGCTAGGGATGGCGAAGTGTTAATCCGACATCTTAGATCAGACAACCGATTCGGCTATCAGGTTCAGTTTTTAGAAGCCGATCACTTGGATGAAAACTACAGCACCAAGAATCAGGACACTGGAAATGGCGTAACGATGGGAGTTGAGACCAATCAGTTTGGGAAGCCTGTTGCCTATTACATTCTAAAGAGTCATCCGGGATCTAGCCTTGGATATAACTACAACAATAAATACATCCGATTGCCAGCCGAGGACATGATTCATGCTTATATGCCAAATCGTGCTGAACAAACAAGGGGTGTGCCTTGGACTTCCTCAGTGCTTGCCAGAATGAAGATGTTATCTGGTTTTGAAGAATCGGCTGTGGTGAATGCTAGAGTCGGTGCATCGAAAATGGGTTTTCTTGTTTCACCAAACGGTGAAGATTATTTGGGCGAAGACACTGAAGATACTTATACACCAGTAATGGATGCCTCACCCGGCACCATTGAACAACTGCCAGCTGGCAGCGAATTCAAATCATTTGAGCCTGATTATCCAAACACCACATTTGATCCATTTCAAAAAGCGATACTCCGAGGGATTGCATCGGGTTTAAATGTTTCATATGTCGAATTAGCCAACAACCTTGAGGGTGTAAATTACTCATCCATTCGCCAAGGTGTTATGGCAGATCGAGATCAATACAGAATGATTCAAAGATTTGTGGTTGATCACTTCATTGATCCAATCTTTAGAAGATGGCTGCTCAGTGCAATGACCACTAGAGCCATTGAATTACCAATCAGTAAATATGACAAATTCGCCAACAGTGCCACCTTCATACCACGAAGCTGGACTTATGTTAATCCACTCCAAGAGATCCAAGCACAAATTCTTGGAATGCAAAATGGACAAGTAACCATGCAAGACGTTCAGGCCAACTTTGGTCGGGATGTCGATGAATTGTTTCAAACAATCAATGCTGAGAAAGCATTGGCAGATCAGTATGGGGTTGAGGTGGCTTTTGAGCCTTTCGGGGTTGCAAAACAACCAGTTCAACCCGATATCGAAGGTGATGAAAATGAATAAGCGATGGCGGTGGGTGCATTTTGGGTGATGTAAGGCAAAGAGACAGAGATTTCTCCGCTCTGTTTGTGTGTGGTGTCAGGGTCTTTGCAAACTGGAAAAGAAATGACT
>JAAESD010000239.1 GCA_024229695.1 bacterium | reverse complement strand
CTGGTAACTATCCAGGATCTTGGTAGCATGCGTGGGCTTGGCCTTGGCCGTGTCGAAGTTTCTCCTGTTGAATACTTGCCACTGAGCAATCAGTTGATTGTTCATGACAACATCGAATTCCGTGTTGTTTTTGATGGTGCAAGTCGTTCTTCTCAGTACGATATGTTGAGCAGAACCTGGAGTCCATTCTTCACACCTGTTTACAACAGCCTTGATGGTGCCCGTGGCTTCAACGACGATTACCCAGACCTTGTTCAAAACGAGGTTACAATGGTTGTTATCGTTCCTCCTGAGTTTGAATATCAGATGCAGGATTTCATCGACTGGAAAACCGAACGTGGATTCAACATGATTGTTGGCGTAATCGGAACTCCTGAAGTTGGCGCAACTACAACTACAATTCAAACTTACATTCACAATCTTTATAACACTGGCGACCCAGCACCTAGTTTCGTGCTGTTCGTTGGTGACATTGCTCAATGTCCAACATTCACAACTGCTGATGGTGTTTCTGATCGTCAGTATTGTGATATTGAAGATGACCTTTTCCCAGAGATGTACTATGGCCGTTTCTCAGCTACAAATGCTGGTGAGCTACAGGCAATACTGGACAAGACAATGATGTATGATCAGTTCACAATGCCAGATCCAAGTTATCTTGGTGATGTAGTTATGACTGCTGGTATGGACGCTGGCTATGGTGGAAGCCATGGTAACGGTCAGATTAACTATGGTACAGAGCACTACTTTAATGCTGCTCATGGTATCAACAGTAATACTTACCTGTATCCTGATTCAGGAAGTAACTCTGCTAACATCGTTCAAAATGTTAGTGATGGCGTTGCGTATATTAACTATACAGCTCACGGAAGTTCCACAAGCTGGTCCGACCCAAGTTTCACTCAATCAGACATCAATGGTTTGAGTAACTCTGGTAAATACACTCTGGCTGTTGGTAACTGCTGCTTGACTTCTACTTATGAAAATGCTGAGTGTTTTGCTGAGACATGGTTGCGTGCTGCAGACAAGGGTGCAATTGGTTATATCGGTGGATCTAACTCAACTTACTGGGATGAAGATTACTGGTGGGGCGTAGGATTCCATCCTTCAGCTGAAATCAATGGCTCTGCATATCCAATCGCAGATACTGGTATTGGTGTTTATGATGGATTATTCCATGATAGTGGTCAGGCTGAACACCTTCACTATGTAACAAACGATGCTGTTGTATTCTCTGGTAACCTTGCAGTTACTGAGTCCGGTTCAACCCGTACTTCTTACTACTGGAATATTTACAACCTGATGGGTGACCCAAGTCTTTCCGTTTATTACGGTGTACCTGCGGCCAACCCTGTATCTCACTTGCCAATACTGTTTACTACAAACACTACATTTGATATTGATGCTGCTCCAGGTAGTTATGTAGGTCTTACTCAAAATGGTGTGATTATGGCTGCCGGTACTGTAGATGCATCTGGTTCAGCCAGCTTTGCACTTGATACAGTTATGACTCCAGGGACTGCTCACATCGTTGTTATGGCACAGAATCTTGAGCCATATATTGTTGATGTTAACGTTATTGTTCCTGCAACAATTTCAATTGTTCCTTCAGTTATCGACGTAAACACTACCACTGACCTGACAGTTACTGTTCTGGGTGCAGATGGTATTACTCCTCAAGCCGACGTTAATGTTTGGGCTGAGGGAGTGGATTACTCGACAACACCAGTTGCAACTGATGCCAGTGGTATTGCTATTGTGACTGTTAATTACCAATACGGTCCTACTTTGGATATTATCGGTCAGGAAACTGGACAGCCATACTTGCTGTTCACAGAACAAGTTGCAGTTAATGCTGCTGCTTTTACAACTCCTGATTTGACTGTTTCAACTGATATCGGCATGGTCGATATGTTTGCTCTCAACCTGCCTGGCACTCTGCATGCCACAGTAGGCGAGCCTGGAACTACTCTGTTTGGAATAGCTCCTGACGGAACTGTTACTTCAAGTGGAACCGGAGATCTTACTTTAACTCCAACTGAAACCGGTTTCGTTACAGGTCTTATTGCCAAGAGTGGTTATGACTTGTACACAGAAGATTTCGAAGTAATTGAAGCATTTGGTACCATGACCGGTCATGTGGATGCCGCTGGAGTTGATGCTGCTGGTGCCGTTGTTGTCGGTTCAGATGCAATGGGTACTGAAGTATTTACTGCAGTTTGTGATGCTAGTGGAAACTATGATGTAGGAAGTGACATTCTTGTTGCTGATTACACTATCACAGTTGATTACTTTGGATACTTGCCATATGAAGATTCATTCTTTGTTAATTATGGTGCAAACACAAATGACATAACCTTGATAGCTGCTCCAAGTGGAGTTCTAACAGGTTTTGTTGTTGACTCTGATACTTTTGAGCCGCTTGAGGGTATTGTACGTATCTATCGCCCAGATACTGGTGATCTCTATGCGGAAGCTATTTGTGATGCAACTGGTGAGTTCACAACAACTCAACTTCCATACTTCACATATAATGTTGTTGTCCGTGCATACCATCATGTCCCAGTTCAAATTGAGATTTCAATTGAGGAACCTGTAACTGAAAAAGACTTTGAGCTAGCACCAACCAATGGTGATATCCTGATTATCAGTCATGGTGTAAAAGGTTCAACTGCGGACAAGTTTGATGAAAAAGGTAACTTGATTGCTTCTGGATATACTCCAGCTGAATCCAAGACTACTGCTGATCTGGTAGCAGATCTTGAGTTCCTTGGTTATAGCGCTCAGACTGAAGATATCAACGCTATTAATCCAGATGACTGGGTTCTCTACGACATGCTTCTGGTAACTGCTGGAGATAATACAGCTGATCTTCCTGCTGGATTCCAAACAGCACTTACTTCATTTGCTGCAGCTGGTGGACACTACATTGTTGAGGGTGGAGAAGTATTCTACAGTCACAATGGTTCTGGCTTTGGTGCTGATGTATTGCACTGTGAAGCCTGGACTGGTGACAGTAGCGGTAGTGTTACAGTTGCCGATGCAGCTCACTATGTAATGAGTGTTCCTAATGTTATTGTCGGTCCAATCAACGTTGCTTATGCTGGCTATGGTGACCAGGATAGTGCTACTCCAACAGCTGATGCTGAAATGACTGGTGGCTGGACAGAGGGTTCTTCTGCTTCAGTAATTACTTATGACAGTAATCCTGCACCTGAAGGTGGACAGTATGTTGGTCTTTGTTTCAACTATTCAGCAATGGATATTGCACCAAGACAACAGTTGTTACAAAACGTTGTAACCTGGCTGTTGACTCTTGAAGTTGGTAACTGCTCTGTAAGCGGAACAGTAACCTTGCAAGGCGAGACTAATCACGCTGGCATTACAGTTGAAGCGCTGCCAGGTGGCGGCTCAACAGTAACTGCAGCTGATGGTTCTTACAGCTTCCCAGGTCTTTATGCTGGTACTTACAACATCAGAGCTTCCAAGCAACTTTGGAGTGTTGGATCTGTTGATGTAACTCTTACAGACGGCCAGAATATGACTGGTGTTGATATGCTTCTGACACCAGTTCAGGAAATGGCTGATTGTAGTCAACCTGCATTAGCTATTCCAGATTCTGATCCAGCTGGTGTGAGTGACATAATGAATCTTTCATTGCCTCAGGCAACTGTGGCAAACCTGGAAGTCTATGTTGATATAACTCACACTTACCAAGGTGACCTTCTGATGAATTTGACTTCTCCAGAGGGAACAACTGTAGTTCTGCATAACCGCACAGGTGGTGGCGACGATAATATCATGGGTTGGTACCCAACTGAATTGACTCCTGCTGAAGATCTTGGTCTGTTTGCAGGTGAGATGCTCAGTGGTGACTGGACTCTGTTTATCAGCGATAACGCTGGTGCAGATACTGGTACTCTGAATGAGTGGTGCCTGAATATTGAATACGGTGGTGGCGGACCAGCTCCAGCTCTTGAGCTGAGTACTGATGCAGTTGCTGTCACATTGGCCCCAGATGCTACAGGAACAGAAGTTGTCACACTGACTAACACAGTTCCTGAAAGTATTCTTGGCTACACTGTTGAGATTCTGCCTACAGTTCCAATGGCTAGCCGTAGTATTGCCGGGTCAACATTGACTCCAGATATTACAGAATATCTACCAGGAACAACTGCAGATCTTGTCCTTACAGTTTTCAATGCAAGTACTGATGCTGAGTGGTTGAAAGATATCTTCGTAACATTCCCTGCTGGTGTGACAGTCAACAGTGCAACTGACTTTATTGGTGGTGCTGAACCTGCAGTTTGGGATGGAACAACAGGTTCAAATGTCACAGTTAACTGGCATGGTGAAACAACTTCCGGTTGGGGAGCAATCCAGGGTAGTGAAACTGCAGTAGCTACAATAAATGTAACATTTGGTGGAGGCGGAGACCTGGTCTTTGATTTCCAACTTGATGGTGATGTTTATGGAGCTGACCCTCATACAATCAATGACAGTTTCACACTTACTGCACTAAGCTCGGACCCATTCATTGCTGTTGCTTCACCAAATGGTGGGGAAGTATTATGGGTTGGCGATGTTGCAACTATCAGCTGGAACGGCCTGGATTATGGTCTGGTTGATGTTGAGCTATCTCGTGACAATGGTGCAAGCTGGAACGTGCTTGCAGATGAAATTGCTGGTGCAAGCTATGACTGGACTGTAACTGGTCCTGTTTCCAGTACTTGTCTTGTTCGTGTCTCTGATGACACAGGCATGACTGATACCAGTGATGCTGTATTCACTATTGCTCAGCCTCTGACCTGGATTGCAGTAACTCCTGCAGCCGGTTCAATTAATGGTGAAGATAGTAGCGATCTTGAATTTGCATTTGATACAGCCGGTATGGCTGCTGACACATATACTGCCTATGTCGTAATAACTCACAACGGACCATCCAGTCCAAGTATAGTTGAAGTGACATTGACAGTTAGTGGTGGTGGTACTGCGGTTATTGTTCCAACTTCTTATGAGTTGAAGAACAACTATCCAAACCCATTCAACCCAAGCACAACTATCGAATTTGCATTGCCACAGAGTGGAAATGTAAGCTTGGTAATTTATGATATTGCTGGCCGTGTAGTTAGTACATTGGTTAGTGGTAACATGGAAGCTGCAAACCACAGTGTGGTTTGGGATGGTCGCGATACTAATGGCCGTCAGGTATCAAGTGGTGTTTATTACTACCGCCTGATCAGCGACAGCTTCAAAGATACTAGAAAGATGATGTTGGTTAAATAAAACTAATATTATTTTGAATATAGTATTTTGCCCCTCGTCACAAATGTGGCGGGGGGCTTTTGCGTAACTGAATGTTTGTGATTTAGGAGACAAAAGAGATGCAATGTGTTACAGTTCCCGTTGATTGAATAAGCTTTTGGTGATGTGGTTTCCCGCTATCCTCAATTACTTAAGACTTTTCATCTCAGATTTGCACTAAATTCCGTACCTCGGACCCGCGCCGAGGAAAATCCAATGAGCCGGACCGAAAGGATTCCGCAATGAGACTATCTCACCTAATGGTGGGATTGCTTTTGACTGTTGCAATCGCTTGTAGTGCGTTTGCTGGTGTTGAAACCATCCCTGTTAAAGACTCCCAAACTCACATGACTATGATGAATCAGCGCGATGATGCGTTGACTTACCAGGTCGATGTAAGCGAGCTTAATGCTATAAATATTAGCACAGAAGCTGGCGAGTTTACTCAAATCTCAATTCCTGGTTTCCATAATTCTATGGAAGTGGGTACTCCTGAACTGCCAATGATGAACAGACTGGTTAACATTCCTGCTGGCGCAAACGCTCGCATCGAAGTTATCAGAAGTAACAGTCGCGTCGTTGAGCTTGGCGACTTTGGTATCGCCAACAGGTTGATGCCTCATCAGCCTTCAGTCTCAAAAAGTGCTGACCTGGATAACCTGGAGTTTGTTTACGATGAAGCTTCTTACACAAGCCGTGTAGCCAAAGAGCTGGTAACTATCCAGGATCTTGGTAGCATGCGTGGGCTTGGCCTTGGCCGTGTCGAAGTTTCTCCTGTTGAATACTTGCCACTGAGCAATCAGCTTATTGTTCATGACAACATCGAATTCCGTGTTGTTTTTGATGGCGCAAGTCGTTCTTCTCAGTACGACATGTTGAGCAGAACCTGGAGTCCATTCTTCACACCTGTTTACAACAGCCTTGATGGTGCTCGCAGTTTCAACGACGATTACCCTGACCTTGTTCAAAACGAGGTTACAATGATTGTTATCGTTCCACCTGAGTTTGAATCTCAGATGCAGGATTTTGTTGACTGGAAGACCGAGCGTGGATTCAACATGATTGTTGGCGTAATCGGAACTCCTGAAGTTGGTGCAACTACATCTACAATTCAGACTTACATTCACAATCTTTATAACACTGGCGACCCAGCACCTAGTTTCGTGCTGTTCGTAGGCGATATTGCTCAATGTCCAACATTCACTACCGCAAATGGTGTTTCTGATCGTCAGTACTGTGATATTGAAGACGATCTTTTCCCAGAGATGTACTATGGCCGTTTCTCAGCTACAAATGCTGGTGAGCTACAGGCAATACTGGACAAGACAATGATGTATGATCAGTTCACAATGCCAGATCCAAGTTATCTTGGTGACGTAGTTATGATTGCTGGTATGGATGCTGGTTTTGGTGGAAGCCATGGTAACGGTCAAATCAATTACGGTACTGAGCACTATTTCAATGCTGCTCATGGTATCAACAGCAACACATACCTGTATCCTGAATCAGGAAGTAACTCTGCTAACATCGTTCAAAATGTTAGTGATGGTGTTGCATATATTAACTATACAGCTCACGGAAATTCCACAAGCTGGGCAGACCCAAGTTTCACTCAATCAAACATCAATGGCTTGAGCAACTCTGGTAAATACACTCTGGCTGTTGGTAACTGCTGCTTGACTTCTACTTATGAAAATCCTGAGTGTTTTGCTGAGACATGGTTGCGTGCTGAAGACAAGGGTGCAATCGGTTACATCGGTGGATCTAACTCAACTTACTGGGATGAAGATTACTGGTGGGGCGTAGGATTCCATCCTTCAGCTGAGATTAACGGTTCTGCATATCCAATCGTAGATACTGGTATCGGTGTTTATGATGGTCTGTTCCATGATACTGGCCAGGCAGAACACCTTCACTATGTAACAAACGATGCTGTTGTATTCTCTGGTAACCTTGCAGTTACTGAGTCTGGTTCTACTCGTACTGAGTACTATTGGAATATCTACAACCTGATGGGTGACCCAAGTCTCTCCGTTTATTACGGTGTACCTG
>JAAESD010000238.1 GCA_024229695.1 bacterium | reverse complement strand
GGTGCAGGCAACCCAGTAAAAGAAGGTGCTGTAAGTGGCAACACAATGACCCTTACATTGAATGATAATACTACCGTTGATATTGATGTTACATCCTTAGTAGTGCCTGACGGCATAACAGTAGATAGTCCTAACTGGTTTCAACATTTTCAAACTCCAGGAGCAGGTGATACTACAGCAGGTCCACAGCTAACATACACTACACATCCAGCAGCTGATGCTGCTAAGAACCCATACTATTGGGGAACACCATTACAGCCTGGTCAAGAATTAGTTTGGACTGCTACTGGTGGACCAAAAGATATTGTTCTGGGTATTTGGGGAGGTGCTACTACATTTACACCTTCACCGTATGGTGGTGAATCTAATACCACATTCAGAAATACTAATTGGACAAAGATGTTGAGATTCTATGGTAGTCCAGATTATATTTACAACGAAGGTGCTACAGACGAGACAACAGGATTCATTGTTGGGATGGCTGGTTCTACTAACTGGTGGTATACACCGAATTCTAATATATTTGCTTTGAGATATGATGCTGGTGACCACAAACTCAGACTGTATGAGATAAGCACTGGAATGGAATATCTGGTTGCTACAGCTAGGGTTGCTGAAGATGGATCGAATAAGACTATCTCTGCTGCGTTTGGATATCATTCTGGTAGTGCTGGTAATACAGATATACCTCAGTTTGTCCAACGAGATTATATGTATTCATTTGCTCATCGTACAAGTTCATCAACTAATCAGTTATGGAGAGATGGACTGGTAGAAGGTGATATAATAAAAACAAATGTTACTTTGCGACCTGGATATAAATGGAAGTTTACAACAACAACTGATACTGGTACCGATGTTGCCCAATGGCATTCGTTTGACTACACAGGTACAGCAACTGGACAGTCTAACTGGTGGGATGCTAATTCAGCATCTCTGAAATGGACATCAACTGCTCAGTGGACTAACTCAGACAATATTGGTAGTTGGACAACCAATACAAGTGCTACAAGATACTCTGCATCGAATACTACATCTGCTATGGCTGGTGTTCTTGTGTCGTGGAGATATCACCCAACAACAAACATAATAGACCTCTATGATGAGGGTAACGAAGAAGTATTGTTTACTCTTGATACTGCTAAAGATGGAAGTCCAGTACATCTATTCATCGCATCTAACGCAACTGCTGCAATACCAGCGGCAAATGTACCTCAGTCGTTTACATTAGACCGACACGATGAGTTTAAAAATAGAAGTTATGGTTTCGGATCACTTTCAGAGGGTTATAATGATTGGTTTGTTGATGTTGGACCTAGAGCAGGCCTGCCTCTTTATGATAGGGGAACTGGTGCTGGAGGTGATACAGCTCAATGGAAAGACCAACCATTCAGATGGGATAGAAAATTAAGAGCTGGTGAGTCGTTTATTTTCCAACCAAACCTAACAACGACAGAGGGATATATTTACATAGGTGTTGGAGAACATACTCAGCACTATCAAGACAGAAATGATAATGCCCAATGGACTTGGAATGTTGTTTTTGACCAAAATGATATCAATACTCAAACTGGTTGGCAGTATGCTACAGAAGCAACTGAGCCTGGATACGGTAATCATACAGCATCACCGTTTGTTAAGATTGATGGTCAAGTAGCACACAACGATACGGTAGAATTCCATTACAATGCTACAGACAATAGAGTATATGGTTACTTGATTTCAGACGGACCTCACAGAATGTTGATTGGTAGAAGTATTGAAGCACACGATGGTAACCCAATAACAATATCGTGCTCGGTAGAGCATTCAGACTATAGATGGTCCAACCTTCCAACATTTGCTATGGGTGGGGATGCTTGGTACATTCAGTTAGAAAAAACAAGTGGTTCACCGACTTTCCGAGCTGATGCATCTTATCCTTCTGCTTCTGTTAATAATTCATACACACCATTAAGGTGGGGTAGAACTTTACATCCAGGCGATGAGATGAATTGGACTCATTGTAACCAGAGAACAGACTCACAGGCACATCACTTTGGTATTCTAAAATCATCAACTACAACTCCTGGCAGTATGTCGGGT
>JAAESD010000237.1 GCA_024229695.1 bacterium | reverse complement strand
CATTTTCTTATCCATCAGTTCACTTACAGCAAGAGCATTGTCACGGATAGCTTCCGCTTCGAGTCTGCGCGGCAGGCGTTTTGCTCGGTAAGCATCACTATTTAGTATGGTTCGATGAATGTGTTTGAGGTTCCACTTTGTCTTGATTAGCTCATGAGATAGCCAGTCAAGTAGTGCAGGATTGCTTGGTCTTTCTCCCTGAAATCCAAAGTCATTGGGGGTAGCAACAATACCTTGGCCAAGATAATGTTGCCAGATACGGTTGACAATGACCCGGGCAAGTAAGTGTCCTGCCCCGTTTTCACTGTCGGTGATCCAGTCCGCGATTGCACTTCGGCTTTTTTCTGGCCTAGGAACATCGCCTCTAGTAAGAACCTGGAGAAATCCTAACTCAGCGACTTCGCCTTTTTGTCGAGTGTCTCCCCGTTTGAGAAAGTGAGTTTGCTTGTAAAAGTTTGGGATACTACCGCTGCTTGTATGGTGGCGCATGGGTTTGACTTTATTACCGTCGCTGCAAACCATGACTTTAGTGATTGCTTTTTTTTGTTCAGATTCAATCTTGGTAAGATTGTTATCGAGTTCGCGCCATGTTTTATCGAGTGGTTTATAGATTTCAAGTAGTCTAGTGCGCAGTTTATTGTCGAATTGTCCCTTTG
>JAAESD010000236.1 GCA_024229695.1 bacterium | reverse complement strand
TTGATTCTACAAAAGCAACCCCGCATTCGTTTTCTATAATACATGTTGGTTTAGGGAACATCGATTTCAGTTTGCCAGCTGGAAGCAAGGAATGAATCTGTTTCAGCACATTATGGGCATGGTACATTTTATTTTCTGACACATTTATTATCGGGATTTTAATATTCCAGCTTGTAGTACCATCACTGACATTGGAAACGAGTTTCCCTTTTTTTGTGATACTCCATGACAGGTTTGGGGGGGGCGCACTCCAAGTTCATCACAAACTGCATCCATCATGCAATCCAGTCTGGATGGTTGGTTGCCAGATACGATTGAGAAAGATGAACAAGTAAGTTTGTAAAGCCAACCAGGTACCTTCAATCGCCTTCCAAGTCGTTTTCTGGAATATGCTTTTAGTGCATCACTGTTATTCTCGGGAATGATAATTGCGGGATATTTGTAATCTGGTTCGAGGCTTGAAAAAGTAAAATTACTGAAACCTGTTTTCGAGAGCCAGTATTTGAGCTGGAACCTGAAAAACAGATTGTCGTTATTGATACCAACCAGCAACGTTCCATCCGGTTTTAGAATGCGGCGAACTTCTTTCAGCAAGTTTGCATCCAGGATACCATCAAGATAAACAGCATTATAATTGTTTTCAGAGTGTGAGTGAATATCAGACTGGTTCTGTTTGTTGACAACAAGAACAGAATCATCGGGCAGAACAGGCAAAAGCCAATGAAAGAATCTACTCTGATTCATCGTTTTTCTTCTGTCTTTTGCCCATAACTCTTGCCGGGTTTCCGCCCAGAATTGTAAATGGAGGATAGTTTTTTGCGCTGACCACAGAGCCAGCAGATACTATGCAACCATCACCAAGAATTGTTCCCGGCATAATAAAACAGTTTGCACCAACCCAGACATCTCTGCCGATGGTTACTTCTTTGTAGCTACTGCCTTGCTTGCGAATGATTGTATCGGGATCTTCAAAGTTGTGGTTTGTAGTCCATATTTTTACACCAGGACCAAGCAGAGAGTGATCACCAATTGTAAGTCCACCAGCAGCCTGGAGAAAATTATCAACGCCAACAGTTACATTGACTCCAAAATCAATATCATGAACATTTCTAAATCGTGCACCAGGATGAATTCGCAAGTCAGGTCCACAACTCTTGAGTCGTTTCATAATAATTCGTTCACGAAGAGAGAAACCAAACGTGCTGGGCAGATTTCGTGCAAACTCATAATTGAGGTCAGAACGGCCATCGGCAGTTTTTACTGTCCAGAAAAACTCTTTTATTATTCGTATTATCGATTTCAACTCAGTCACCTCTTGTCAATGATTTGTATGATGCAATAATTCGATTTCTTGTTTTGTCATGCAACACTGGAAAGAGAAGCAAATAAGACATCACCATCAGCAGTTTAACACTAAATGCAGCAACCATGCCTGATTTTTCTGCAAGTATTGTTGTTACTTTACCATCTTTCAGGCCGGCAAGGAAAGAGTTGTTTGCCAATGCAGGTATTAGCGACTGATCAAGCCATTGGTATATACCAAAGTTTTCAATATCAATAGTTGTTATAACAAACTGTACGGCAATAGCAGACAGAACAATCAGAGCAATACGTTTGTACTCAAGCTTGATAGGGTAAAGGGCATGGGAAAGTGTGCCATTCCAGATAAGCATTATTGTCCAGCCAATAACTGCTGCGTATGCAGCTCCGTTGATACCCCAACGTGAGATAAAAAACCAGCTCAAACCAATTTTCAGAACTGCAGTTACCGATCTTATCAGTGAAATAGTTTTGGTTCTTTTATGGTAGTAAAGTCCAAACATCAAATGCATATAGCTACCTGCAAGAATCAGAGAGACTATCTCTATACGAGCAATTCTTATTGCAGGCGCAAACTCAACTGGTGTCAGCAGGAGGATTACTTCTTTGATTACAGTTGCCATAACCAATCCGGCAAAAACAATCATCAGCAAAAATCGAGTGTACATTCGCCCAATTTCCTGAGGAGCATCAGGCTCTTCAGCAATCTCAACTCGTTTAGTGTTCCAGCTTTTCATAAAGGGTTGAGTTATTAGAAGAGGTATCAACGATGGGAACTTGCCAGCCATCTCCAGAATACCCACGCTCTGAATGTCGACCAGAAAACGCAATAAAACTCGTTCCATCTGTCTTGAAAAAAATGAAATAAGGTTGCCTGGAACAAGAGGTAACTGGAAGCGGATTATGTTGCCCGCGATTCTTTTGCTGAATCGAGTACCACATTGTCTGACAACAATAAAGTTTGTTATAATCGAAGCTAAAATTGCTACTATGAGTGCACTGATGAAATAGCCTTGCAGTCCCATGCCTTTAATAACTATCAGGTAAATATTAAGAGACAGGCCAACAATCAGTTTCATCAGAGAAATAGACGAGAAAAGTACAGATTTTCTTTTGATAACCAGGTAGGAACCAGCAGCTTGAGCTGAGAGGTCAAAAGCAAATGCCAGAATTGCCATCAGGGTTACACCAGCATGAGCAGTATCACCAATGAGGAAGCCGCTGATTTGTTTGCTGAAAGGCAGGCACAACGCCAGAATAATAATATTGAAAATCCAGATTAGAATTATGCCGGTGGAGATAGCTGTTTCAGGTCTTTTGTCTTTTTCTTCGTGGAAAAATCTGGTCATGCCACTGCTGTAACCAAATGCAAACAGGCTGAGCAAAAAGCCCATACCCATATCCAGAATTCCGATTACTCCATAACCGCCAGTTTCCAGAATGTGCGCATAGAATGGCAACATGATGAAGCCAACAGCTTTTGCAAGCATTTGAGCGCCACTGTAAATTGCAGCATGTTTATATGTTTCTCTAGCGCTCACTATTGCTCCGGTATCTGCCTGCTAAAAATCTTAACAAAGTTGCAAAAGTTCTCTTATCCCATGGCTTGTGTTTCAAAGCCATGAAAATATCGGAAAACCCTTTGCCAATTCGATTCTCCTGAAAATGCCACATCGCTCTGGAGGTATAAGTATGAGCCCAGGCGTTGTTGATATCATAATTCGAAAGGCAGTCACCATAGGTCGATATAAAATTGTTTGTCATAGCAATAGCATTCAGGAATCTTTTTCCGGTGTTATGAGACATTTGTCCGGCCCAGATTCTGTAGTC
>JAAESD010000235.1 GCA_024229695.1 bacterium | reverse complement strand
TATTATACAAAAAAGCAGTTGTGCCCTGGTAATCCAGATTCAGGAGGTTTCGCAGTTGTCCCGCACTAATAAGTATGCCAGCGCCTGCTGTAAATCCGATAACAACAGAATCAGCGACAAAGTTTACCAGAATACCCAGTTTTGCAAGACCAAGTGCCAATCGAATTAATCCAACAAACACCGCAAGGCAGCCAGCAGCAGCAATAAACTCTGGCGTACCAGGTTCAACAATCTGCAGGAGTATACCAAGAGTTAATAGTGATGCAGCATTGGTCGGCCCAGTATGCAGGTGTTTGGAAGATCCCCATAAAGAACCTACAATAGCTGCTACTATCGCAGCATAGAGTCCTGTCTGAGGCGGAAGTTCTGCAATCATTGCATAGGCAATAGCCTGCGGTAGCAAGACAATAGCAACAGTCAACCCAGCCAGTATATCAGGTCGTAACCATTCCCATTTGTATTTACGAAAAATCTCGAGAGGTTGCAGAAACATTGACCCGTCTTCTTGGAGAAGCCGTTCGGTATGAAATTTGAGTTTCGCAAATCTGTTTTTCATCCAAGTCTTTCTGTTATTTATATTCTAGTCAATATGCTGGGTTGGACAAGATATAAAAAAAGAGCCACCCTGAAAATCAGAGTGGCTCGATATTATTAGCAAGAATTGTTACTTCTTTTTAGCAACTTTCTTCTTTGCTTTTTTCTTTGTTTTTTTGGAGAGTTTGTCCACTTCAGCACAAGTGTTTGTCACAGCTTTTACTGAATTTTTGAACAACTTCTTCTCTTCAGCAGTCATTTTTACCTTGATGATTTTCTCGATGCCATCTTTACCAACAACAGCAGGAACTCCAACAAAGTAACCTTTTACGCCGTATTCACCTTCAAGCAAAGTACAGACAGGAATGATTTTCTTTTTGTCATAGATGATTGCTTCGAGCATTTCCAGAGCTGACCATGCAGGGCTGACAAATGCTGATCCGCTACCAAGCAGACCAACAACTTCGCCACCAGCTTTACGAGTGCGAGCTTCAATCTTTTTTAATTTTGCTTTGGTAACAAAATCCTCAACACTCATACCTGCAACTCGGCAAGCAGAGCGGATTGGAACCATAGTGTCACCATGGCCACCAAGGACCATAGCTTCAACATTTTCAACTGAAACGCCAGCTTCTTCAGCTACAAAGTAGCGATAGCGAGCAGAGTCCAGAACACCAGCCATACCAAGAAGTTTGTTTTTCTTGATACCCAGTTGTTGATAAAGTCTGTAAACAATTGCGTCCAGTGGGTTGGCAATTGAGATGACAGTTGCTTTTGGGCAGTATTTTTTGATTCCTGCTGCAACTGCATCGGTAATACTTAAGTTAATAGTCAGCAATTCTTCACGAGTTGGCATTGTTCCGTCTGGTCGTTTTGTACGAGGAACTCCAGCTGTGTTGATAACAAAATTAGCACCTTTCAAAGCGCTGAAATCTTTTGATGCTGAGTAGTTAAAGTCTCTGCCGATTACCGGAGAACCTTCAGCAATATCCAGGCATTTTCCTTCTGCCAGTGCTGGTGGTTTGATGTCGACTAGTCCAACTTCGCGAGCTAATCCGCGTGATACGATTTCAGAAAGTAGTACGCCACCAATTTGGCCGCCGCCTACCAATCCGATCTTGTTAACCATGATCGTGCTCCTTGAAAGAGTCAGAAATGTTTTGCAGATGTTACGCAACATGCGCAACTAAACATCTGCGATTATACGAATGTA
>JAAESD010000234.1 GCA_024229695.1 bacterium | reverse complement strand
ATCTGCGGATTTTCTGGTCACGGATTTATGCTGGCACCTGTTACTGCGCATCGCATGGCAGACAGTATTACAACCGGCAAACCTGATGAGTTGATCAACTCACTTTCATTAGACAGATTCGCAAAAGGTGTAAATATTGCTGACGGATTTGTGGTGGGCTAATTTTTCAGCTACTCAACAACATCATCCAACCCGGCTCCAATCGGGCCAAACTTGAAATGAAAATTATTGGCACGTAGTTTTTTGGGCACTGCTCTATAACTGTCCAGCACAAGTTCAGACTTCTCACCCATAAACATCTTAACAATCCCTGCCGAAGTTCTGAAATTTGCAGGTTTTCCTATTGCTCTGCCCATCGCAACAGCAAATTCATTCATCGTTGGTGGATCAGGAGCTGTTGCATTTACCGGGCCTTCGTAGACTTCATTGTCCAGGACTTCAAGAACGATTGCTACCACGTCATCGATATGAATCCACGGTATATACTGCTTGCCGCTACCCAAAGGGCCGCCCAGGAAAAACTTGTACGGAAACATCATCTTTGTCAGTACTTCACATTTTTTTGCAAGGACCATCCCGATTCTAAGTGTGATAACTCTGGCATTATCAACAGCTGTTGCACAATTCTCCCACTCATAGGCAACTTTACTCAAGTAACCGCCACCAGATTGATGTTCTTCATAAAGTGGTGATCTGTCGCCTTTGCCATAATACGCAACTGAAGATGCGGAAATGAAAGTTTTAACTGTGCTGGATTCTTTGATAGCATTGGCAAGATTACGGGTTGTAAAAAGTCGGCTGTCGCGAATTTTGCGTTTTCTTTTCTTTGTCCAAAATCCAGAAGCAATCGGTTCACCGGCGAGGTTTATAACAGCATCGCAATCTTTGACAAGGTTCTGCCAATCGCCCGGTACAGTCGGGTCTGCCTGATGGATTTCTACAATCCCATTTAGCACACTCTGGGCATGAATTTTATTGCGCGTAACTGCAACAATTTGATTATTCCGTTGAACAAGAGCTTCAGTCAAAGCTCTGCCAATCAAACCAGTTGCACCTGTCATAAAAATTCGCATCATTACTCCTTTTGCAGGCATTGTAATTGAGTATTATGTTGGTGTCGAGAAATTTGCGCAAAACACTTGAACGGAGAATTATGGATTACCAATTCATCGAATGCGACGTATTCGATTCAATTGCAACTATTACCTTCATGGACAGCGACACGCCTGTCAGTGGACTGACCGATGAGCTACTTGACCTGCTCCTTCGTCTACAAGAGGACCGTGCAGTCCGGGTCATTGTATTCAGTGACAAAGAAGGAAGTTTCAATTTTAATTTCGATGCTGTAACAATAGCTGAGCAACGCGCAGACGATGAAGCCACGGGTGAGTTCTTTGCTGACCTTGAAGAGATTCGTCGAATAATAACTTTGATGCAGGAATCACCAAAACCTGTTGTTGCAGTTATCAACACAGAAGTTAACGGCGGTGGCCTTGGATTGGTTGCTGCATGTGACATGCGCATTGCCTCAAAAAGTGCAACTTTTACTGCTGCGGATATTCGCACCGGCATCATGAGCGACTGGGGATTGACCAGCACTCTGCCAAAACTAATTGGTAACGGCAAAGCGCTGGAGCTCATGCTTTCAGGCAGAACTGTTCCTGCAGAAGAAGCGTATACTATTGGATTGGTTGATAGAATTATCGATGGCGAGTCCGTTGATGAATTCCTTGATCATCTTACTACTCTACCCCAACCTGCAGCCCAACTAACTAAAATGGCTGTACAACAGTCCGGACAATTTGATATAACTACCATGCTATCTCTGGAAATGGAAGCTCAACAACAGTGCTGGGATGGCGAAGAGACATCGGCAAGTATGAAGGCAACAATAACTGGCGAAATTGTTAACTTTAATTTCACCGACAACCAAATCGACGAATAACTGGAGGAACGAAAAATGGGTCTGACTCTCATTGAAAAAATCATCAGCAATCACTGTGACCAAGTAGTAAAACCTGGTGACACCGCAGACATGCGTATCGACATCAAAGCAGCACGTGATTTTGGTGGTGCAAATGTTGTGAAAAACCTCAAAGCAAACGGGCTGAACGTTGCTGACCCTGAGACAACAGTATTCACTTTTGACTGCAACCCCGGTGGCAGTGATCAGGGGTATGCTGCAAACCAGCAAACTTGTCGCGAATATGCTCGCGAAACTGGTGTTGGATTGCGCGATATAACTGATGGTATCGGAACTCACATTGCCCTGGAAGATGGATACATCGGACCAGGTATGACTTTTGTTTCAACAGACTCCCACGCAAATATCATGGGAAGTATTGGCGCATTTGGCCAAGGTATGGGCGATCAGGATATTGCCTATGCATGGGCTAGCGGCAAAGTCTGGTTCAAGGTTCCAAAATCGGCAAAAGTGGTTCTGAAAGGAACTCCCGCGGCTGACGCTCAACCAAAAGATCTGGTTCTGAAGTGTCTGCAACACTTTGGTGCTGGTGGACTGCTTGGATTTGCTGCAGAGTTTTATGGTGAGGCAATTGACGATATGAACCTTGCTGGTCGTATCACTTTTTCATCGATGGCAACAGAGATGGGAGCAATAATTGCCCTGCTCACTCCATCGAAATCAGTAATGACTGAGTGGGAAACAATTTCAGGTCGCAAAGGTGAAATTGTGGCAGCTGATGCCGATGCTCATTACGACATGGTTGTTGAAGTTGATGTTGACGGTGTTGGCCCAATGGTTGCACGTCCAGGACATCCTGAAGACACTATTGCAATCAGTGAAGTTGCCGGCAGAAAAGTTGATTCAATATTTATTGGTTCATGCACAAACGGCAGAATTGAAGACTTGCGAGTTGCAACCGAGATTCTGAAGGATCGAAAAGTTGCTCCTGGCGTTGTTTGTAAAATTGTCCCATCGACAAGAAGAATGTGGCAACAAGCTCTTGATGAAGGTCTGATTGATCAATTGATGAAGGCCGGTTGTCTGGTTGGAAATCCAGGTTGTGGTGGATGTGCCGCAGGTCAGATTGGTCAGAATGGACCAGGCGAAGTAACCGTTTCAACTGGTAACAGAAACTTTGCAGGAAAACAGGGAAAAGGTGAAGTCTACCTGTCAAGCCCGGCAACTGCAGCTGCATGTGCAGTAACTGGTGTACTTTGTAGTGCGAGTACCATGCCTGCAGAAACTGCTAATTTCGACGACCGTCGTAAAGAAGCAGTTGCTTCTGATGAAAAAGAAGCTGTTCAAACTTCCGAAAAACCGACAGTTCTAAAAGGTAGAGTCTGGATGGTTGGTGAAGACAATATTGACACTGATATGATCTTCCACAACAGGTACCTTGCCATCACCGACCCAGCTGAAATGGGTCAGTACACCTTTGATAACCTTGAGGGTTGGGAAGATTTTGCCACCAAGGCTAAACCTGGCGACATAGTTGTTACAGGTAGTAACTTTGGTTGTGGTAGCTCACGACAACAGGCCGTTGACTGCTTTGCAACTCTAGGTGTTGTAGCTCTGGTAGCCCAAAGCTACGGATCAATATATGAGCGCAACGCAATCAATGCCGGTATGCCAATTGTAGTCTCTGAACTGGTTGGTTCAGGTCTGAAGAGTGGCTCCGAAATCTCTGTCAATCTGGAAACCGGATTGATTACATGGGATGGTGGAGAGCTTCAGGGCGACCCATTCTCCCCTGTTCAGATGGAAATCTACCAACGCGGCGGATTGCTTGCCGGATAGTATTATGTCCCTGCCCCCGCATTTCTTGCGGGGGCATTTTTTATGAAACAAACTACTACTTATTACGTTATAGAACAGTCACTCAACTGTTCAAGGAGATTCAATTGCGCCATTTTGTTCTGTTTCTGTTGCTTGCAACTGCTTCATTTGCGTCTGCCGTCCACCCAACACCTGAAAACAGGTTTTTTGATGTTGTTGCAACTGAACATGAGATATCTGTCGATGGGTCACTTGATGACACTGCCTGGAGTGACGCGCTTGAAATATCGTTGGATTATGAAGCTGATCCTGGCGAAAATATCCCTGCCCCTGTGGAGACAACTTGCTATCTGACCTACAATGAAACTGCACTGCTGGTAGCATTTGATGCGAAAGATCCGAATCCATCGGAAATCAGGGCATCGATAGCTGATCGTGACACACCTTTCAGAGATGATAACTGTGGAATAATAATAGATACTTTCAACGACGAAATTCGTGGCTTTGAGTTTATGATTTCAGCCGCAGGAATTCAGATGGATCTCTCTCGTAATGAAAATTTACGACAGAATGAGGACTCAACCTGGGATGCAATCTGGCAAAGTGCTGCAATTATTACAGACTCAGGTTATCAGGTTGAAATGCGTATCCCGTGGAGTGCAATACGTTTTCCAAATGGTAATGGGAAAAAGACTTTTGGACTTACTCCAATGCGTTCTTATCCAAGAAACGTCAGACATCAAATTGGTGCAATGCCTTACAACAGGGATATCAACGGCCTTCTTAAACAGGCTATGAAAGTTACCGGGTTTGAAAATATTTCTGCAGGCCGGAATTTGGAGATTCAACCAACCTTTACAGCTCAACGCAATGATGCAAAAAGTTCACCTGATGATTCATGGGATAATGGCCCAATCATGGGTGACACCGGCATCTCTGCACGTTGGGGAGTCACTCCAAATATTAGTTTCAACGGCACAGTCAATCCTGATTTTTCACAAGTTGAAGCAGATGAGTTACAACTACAGATCAACACAAAATACGCACTCTATTACAGGGAAAAACGACCTTTCTTTATGGAAGGTGCCAGTATTCTCAATACTCCTTTCCGAGCTGTTTACACCAGGTCAATTGCGAACCCATCCTGGGGAGCAAAGCTTAGTGGAAAACAGGACGCAACCTCATTCTCATTATTCACTGTTCGAGATCAACAAACAAATATTTTGCTTCCGAGTAATGAACACTCTTCTGTGGAGCTATTAGACAGAAACAACAACTCAGGAGTATTTAGAGCCCTGCATGATATCGGCAATGGATCATCTGTCGGTTTTCTTGGTACAGCCAGAGTTGCAGATGGATACTCTAATTATATTGGTGGAATTGACGGTCTTTACAGAATCAATGATACCGATTGGGTTAAATGGCAGTTTATGACTTCCAATACAGAATACCCCGATGAATTTGCTGTTGTTCATGATCAACAAAAAACACTTACTGGCGATGCAATGGTTATTACTGCTGGTCATGAAGCCAGGAACTGGACATTCTGGTCATCTATAATACGCAAAGACAAAGGATTGCGAGCTGACAACGGGTTTATCAACCGTGTTGACACCAAAGGAATTGACGGTGGATCCTGGTACAACTGGCAAGGTAGCAGTGACACCTGGTTCACCGGCATTGGTGTTGGAATTGAAGGCGCATACACTGAAGATACCAGCGGGCAGATTTGCGATAAAAGAATTGCTCTAGAATCTTCCTACAATGGACCTTTGCAAACCGGCATCTGGACAATGTTGAGTGCCAATGAAGAACGATACGATGGCACCAGCTACAAAATGAACTTTTTCAGGCTACATGCTGGTTTCCACCCTACTGGCAATCTCTTTATTGGCATGGGGCTCAGACGTGGAGATGCTATCGACTATGACAATGGAAGACTTGGTTTCAGATTAGGCGGTGGACCACGCATAGATTGGAAGATAACTGACAATATTAAATTTTATACTGACCTGACTCACGAACAACTGGATGTAAACGGCGAAGATTATTACACAGTTAATCTACTGGATAACAGACTTGTATATCACTTCAACAAGCAGACGTTTATCAGAGCAACGGTTCAATATACACATGCAGATTACAGTCCGGATATTGAGGAATCATTATTTACACAACTGCTGTTCTCATACAAGGTCAACCCACAGACAGTTCTGTTCCTTGGCTACAGTGATTATATTTACGGGGACAATGAGTGGGATTTGTTCCGCTCTGACAGGTCTTTCTTTATGAAGGCGGCTTACGCCTGGCAGCCTTAGAGCCGGGACTTGTCAATCTTACCAGATTCATGCTTGGGCAGTTCACTGTGAAATTGGACTGCCTGAGGTATCTTGAACATCGCTAGCTTGGCTTTGCAGTGTCTGAGGATATCGTTCTTTTCCAGACCACTTGCAACAACATGAGCTTCTATTGCTTCACCCAACATCTCATCCGCTACACCAATTACACTACACTCTGACACTCCATTAATTTCCATTATGCATTCTTCAATTTCTTTGGCACTAACTCTGTTTGCACCAGCTTTGATGAAGTTTTTAACACGATCGACAACAAAGAAATAGCCATCCTCGTCCTTGTAACCGATGTCACCAGTGTAGAGAATCCCATCGCGCAAAACCTTGGCGGTTTCTTCAGGATCATTCCAGTAACCCTGCATAATATTGTCGCCCGATGCTGTAATTTCACCCGATTCGCCTGTGTCACAGATTGAGCCATCGCTTCTGCGAGCTACCAGCTCAACTCCAGGAATTGGGATGCCAATTGAACCGTATTTTAGAGTCAGTTTTTCAGGTGGCAGGTAACTTAGTCGCGCCGATGCCTCTGTCTGGCCATACATTACAAACAGATCAATTTCTGTTGGCAATGTCTCTCGAATTTGTTGAGTAAGCGATGGTGCCATTGCCCCGCCCGCCTGAGTCAGATAGCGTAAATGAGGCCATTCCATTTGCAGAAATTCTGTTCGATTTGCCAGAATAGAATAGTGACTTGGAACTCCTGAAAAACCGGTCACTTTTTCCTGCTGCATAGTTTCCAACACTTTGGCAGGGAAAGCAAATCTGTTGTCAATTACAACTCGCCCACCACATGAAATGTGAGTCAGTAAAAGCGACAGTCCAAAAGAGTAATGGAAAGGTAAAACAGAAAGCACACTGTCAGTTTTCCCAAGATTCAAGTAACTCAGAATCTGATGAGTGTTTGCAAGGAGATTTGTAGGAGTT
>JAAESD010000233.1 GCA_024229695.1 bacterium | reverse complement strand
GATATCAACGAGAACATCCGCAGTGACTTGTACTGGGAATGTTATTAATACAGCGGTTATAGCCGCGACTATACGGCAGAATAAGGAGATCTTCATCTTGCCAAATTGACGAAATTTAGCGTCCTAGTCCAGCAAATAGTATGAATGCAACATTAACAACCTTTAACGTGAGATGACTGGATTGGTGTTACTCGTTGGAATTGAAGTAGATGTAACAAGTCCATCAGGCCAGGTGATGGTGGCATTTTTGCCACGAATTTGAGCCGGAAATAGCATCGTTTGAGGGTTTTGAGATAAGTAGCCAGAGCCTGCTGTGATTGTTCTTGTGAATTGAGTGTTATTGCTTACTTGAACCCTAACAATTGCACCAATGGCTGTAGGATTGTTTTTTGTTCCTTTGAGTCTGATTTGAACCAGTGGAGGAAGTTTAGTTTTAGCGTTAAGTTTAAATGAATTTATGGGCCCATCATTTGTTGTGATAATGAGCTCAGGTTGACCGTCATTATCTAGGTCTCCCCATGAAGTGCCTTTGCTGTCCCCGGGTAAAATAATGCCACTCAATTCTGAACTCATTGCTTCAAAATTTCCTTTCCCGTCTC